>DATIGZ010000182.1:0-1863 GCA_035481255.1 Sphingomonas sp.
GACCCCGGTCGCGTCGGGCGAAGCGGCGCCGCAACCCGGCCCCGATGCCAGTGCGCAGGGCCTGTTCGCCGAAGCGGCGCAGTTCGCTGCGGGGGATGCCGCATTGCTCGCCGAGGTCGAGGCGGCACGCGCGGAGCAGAGCAAGGGGGTGCTGTGCGGCCCGCGTTGCCCGATCCGCACGGTCCATTTCGTTCCCGCCGGAACCAGTTGGCGCGTCGGTTTCAGCGCGCGGGGCGGCGAATCTTTCGTCGTCGGCGTTCGGCGCGATGCAGCGACCGGAATGGATCTGAAGGTCTATGACGAGAACGCCCATCTCATTTGTCGCGATCTCTCGCAGAACCCGACGCTGTATTGCCGGGTCACGCCGATCTGGACTGGCCCGGTTTCCGTGGTCGTAATGAACCATGGCGCGCGTGGTGTGCGTGTCGCGATGGTCACCAACTGATGGCCGCGACCGGCCGCCCCGAGGAGAAGCCATGAACGCCCGTCTGTCCAAGCTGGTGGCACTCCCGCTTCTGGCGGTCGCCCTGTCCGCCCAGACCGCCTCCGACATCAAGATCGAGCCGGTGCCGTCGCCCGATGTGCTGCGGTCCGAAGCGTTCGAGGCGGCGCAATATGCCCAGATTTCCGGAGCCGCCGCCGCGCTCGACCGGACGACCGCGCGCTTTGCAGCGGGCGGCGGGCCGCTCGCGGTGCTGGAGCAGCAGCGCGACAAGAAGCTCGCCGAGATCGAGGCGGTGGATCGCCAGTTCAGCGCGCTGATCGAACGCGGCGCGCAGGTGCCGGAGGAAGAGCGCCGTGCGCTGACCCAGCGCCGCGCCGCGCTGCGCACCGACGTCGATACGATCGAGGCGAAGATCGCCAAGGATTTCCCGCAATATTTCGACCTGACGCGCCCCAAGGCGCTCGACATCGCGGCAGTTCAGAAGCTGCTCAATCCCGATGAGGCGATGGTCCTGATCCTTGTGTCGGACGATGCCAGCTATACCTGGGCTGTGACACGTGAGGGATCGACCTGGTCGCGGTCGGAAGCGATGAAACAGGAGGCGCTGGCCGCCAAGGTCAACACGCTGCGCGCCAGCATGGAGGTGGACGGCGCACGCGGATCGGGCCGCCAGCCCCCGCCCAAGCCAGGCGCCGCCGCTGTCACGCCGCAGGGCAAGGCGTTCGATCGCAAGCTGGCGCATGAAATCTACCAGGAATTGCTCGCGCCGGTCGAGGGCGTGCTGAAGGGCAAGCAGGTGCTGCTGACTAATGTCAGCGGGCCGTTGACCTCGCTGCCGTTGGCGCTGCTGGTCACCGCACCTCCCCAGGGGGCCGATACCGATCCGGCCGCAGTCGCGACCAGCCCGTGGCTGATCGACAAATATGCGCTGGCGGAGCTGCCCTCGGTCTCGGCGCTGCGCTCGCTGCGCTGCCTGTTGATCGAAAAGCCCGCCGACGCACACCCGGGATGCGACATGAAATCGGGCTCGGCGAGCTATGCACAAGTGCGCGGCGGCGGGGTCGCGCTCGCCGCTTATGGCGCGCCGACGCTGGCAGGAGCGTACACGCCGGAGACCGGGCGCAGCGTGACTCCGGGGCTGGCCGGGCAGATGTACAAGGGCAAGCTTGCCGACCCGGAAAAGCTGCGTGCGCTCGCCTATCTACCCCAGGCCAAGGCCGAGCTGGAGAGCCTGCAAAAGTCGTTCGGCACGCAATCCACCGTGGTGATCGGCGACGCGGCGACCGAGGCTGCGGTCAAGTCGAGCAAGGCATTGCCCGCGGCGCGCTTCGTTGTCTTCTCGACCCATGGCCTGCTCGCCACCGAAGTCGGCGATAATGCCGAACCGGGTCTCGTGTTTACTCCGCCGAAAACGGCGA
>DATIGZ010000183.1:0-6325 GCA_035481255.1 Sphingomonas sp.
GGCCAGGACGGCTGGGACTATCCGTTCCAGGTCGATCACAAGAAGCTGTGGCAGATGAGCGTCGAGGGCATCGGCGAGCTGGCCAGCCAGAACCCCGACCTCAAATTCGTGATCGAGTACAAGCCGCGCGAACCGCGTTGCCACATGAGCTACGACAGCGTGTCGCGTACGCTGCTCGGCATCGAGCGGATGGGCCTGCCCAATGTCGGCATCCTGCTCGACTTCGGCCATGCGCTGTACGGCGGCGAGAGTCCGGCGGATTCGGCTCAGCTCGCGATCGATCACGGGCGCCTGTTCGGCATGGACGTGAACGACAATTTCCGCGGCTGGGACGACGACCTGATGGCCGGGTCGGTTCACCCGATCGAGCTGTTCGAGTTCTTCTACACGCTGCGCAAGAACAAGTGGGAGGGCGTGTGGCAGCTCGACCAGTTCCCGTTCCGCGAGGATTCCGTCGCGGTCGCCAATGGCGCGATCAGCTTCCTGAAGGGCATCGAGCGTGCACTCGACAAGCTCGACTTCGAAGCGATGCAGGACGCGCAGGACCGGCAGGACGCCGTCACCGCGCTGCGGCTGGCGCGCGAAGCGCTGTTCACCTCCTTCTGATCCGTCGGCCGTGCGCTTCCTTTCCCGTCTTGCCGTGACCGGCGCGCTGTTCGCCGGTCCGGCCTTCGCGCAGAGCGAGATCCCCAAGGTGCCCGCGTTTCCGGGCGCCGAGGGGGCCGGGCGCTTTTCCGAAGGCGGGCGCGGCGGGCGGGTGATCGCGGTCACCAATCTCGACGATTCCGGGCCGGGCAGCCTGCGCGCGGCGCTGGAGGCGGACCGCCCGCGCACGGTGGTGTTCCATGTCTCGGGCACGATCGCGCTCAAGTCCGACATCACCGTCACCAACGGGCGGCTGACGATCGCCGGGCAGACCGCGCCCGGCGACGGCATCACGATCCGCGACCGCTCGCTCAACATCGCGGCGAACGATGTCGTGGTACGCTACATCCGCGCGCGGCTGGGCGCCGCGTCGGGCACGCAGCAGGACGCGATCAGCGTGACGAAGGGGCGGCGGATCATCCTCGACCATGTCTCGGCCAGCTGGTCGATCGACGAGACGCTGTCCGCCTCCACCCATTACGACAAGCCGGGCGACGGGGTATGGGACCTGACCGTCCAGTGGTCGATCATCGCCAACTCGCTGCGCAAGTCGAACCACGACAAGGGCGAGCATGGCTTCGGCAGCCTGATCCGCGCGGCGCGCGGGGCAAGGATCAGCTGGCACCATAATCTCTGGGCCAACCATCTCGACCGCATGCCGCGTCCCGGCAATTACTCGCTGCCGAGCGAGGACGACCAGGGCGCGCTGTTCGAGTTCCGCTCCAACGTCTTCTACAATTGGGGCAAGGATCGCGCCGGCTACAATTACGACGTCTCGACCCACGCCCGGTACAACTTCATCGACAACACCTATATCGCCGGGCCGGACAGCAAGGGCAGCGTCGCGTTCGAGGAGCAGAACCAGCTCGCGCGCGCCTTCTGGTCGGGCAACAGCATGGACGGGACGATCCCCGCCGACCAGAAGGCGCTGGTCAAGGGCAACATCCCGGTCGGCTACTGGCTCGACGCGCCGCTCGACGTCGGCACGGTCGCGAGCGATCCGGCGCCGCGCGCGTTCGAACGCGTGCTCGCGGGTGCGGGGGCTTCGCTGGTGCGCGATGCGGTTGACCTGAAGGTCGTCGCGGGGGTGCGCGGCAAGACCGGGCGGATCATCGATAACGAGGCGCAGGACGGCGGCTGGCCCGCACTGCGCTCCGGCGCCGCGCCGGTCGACAGCGACAATGACGGGATGCCTGACGCGTGGGAGCGCGCGCGGGGGCTGGACCCGGCGCGCGCCGACGGGGCTGCGGACCGGAACCGCGACGGTTACAGCAATCTGGAAGAATATCTGAACGAGCTTGCCGCCGGAAAGGGCGCCGCGTGATCATCTCCTCCGCCAATGACTTTCGCGAGGCCGCGCGCCGCCGCGTGCCGCGCTTCCTGTTCGATTACGCCGACGGCGGCGCCTATGCCGAGGAGACGCTGCGCCGGAACGTGAGCGACCTGTCGGGCATCGCGCTGCGCCAGCGCGTGCTCAAGGACGTCGCGAACATCGACCTCAAGACGACCCTGTTCGGTCGCGAGGTGGCGCTGCCGGTCGCGCTCGGCCCGGTCGGGATCAGCGGCATGTATGCGCGCCGCGGCGAGTTGCAGGCGGCGCGCGCGGCCCGGGCGGCGGGCATCCCGACCTGTCTGTCGACCGTGTCGATCTGCTCGATCGAGGAGGTGTCTCAGGTCGCCGATCCGTTCTGGTTCCAGCTCTATGTGATCCGCGACCGCGCCTTCATGCGCGACCTGATCGCGCGGGCGAAGGCGGCGCGCGCGGAGGCGCTGGTGTTCACCGTCGACATGCCCGTCCCCGGCGCGCGCTATCGCGACGCGCATGCCGGCATGTCCGGTCCGAACGCGCCGCTGCGCCGGATGCTGCAGGCCATGGGAAGGCCGCGCTGGGCATGGGACGTCGGCCTGTGGGGCCGTCCGCATATGCTGGGCAACCTGCTTCCGGTGCTGGGCAAGGACAGCGGGCTCAACGACTATATGGGCTGGCTGGCGAAGAACTTCGATCCGTCGATCCGGTGGAAGGATCTCGACTGGATCCGCGCCGAATGGGACGGGCCGCTGATCATCAAGGGCATCCTCGACCCCGAGGATGCGCGCGAGGCGGCGGCGATCGGCGCGAACGGCATCGTCGTCTCCAACCATGGCGGACGCCAGCTCGACGGCGTGCTGTCGAGCGCGCGGGCGCTGCCCGCCATCGCCGACGCGGTGGGCGACAAGCTGACCGTGCTCGCCGATGGCGGGGTGCGCAACGGGCTCGACGTGGTGCGGATGCTGGCGCTCGGCGCGCAGGGCGTGCTGCTCGGCCGCGCCTGGGTCTATGCGCTCGCTGCGCAGGGCGAGGCGGGGGTGGCCAAGCTGCTCGAGCTGATCGCGAAGGAAATGACGGTCGCGATGACGCTGACCGGGGTCAACCGGATCGGGGCGATCGACCGCTCGATCCTGGCGGAGGATGTGAAGTGAAGCTTCTCGAAGGCAAGACCGTGCTGGTGACCGGCGGATCGACCGGGATCGGCCGCGCCGCGGCGATCGGCGCCGCCCGGCACGGCGCGAACGTCGCGATCAACTATGCCTCATCCGACGACAAGGCGGCGAGCTGTGTCGCGGAGATCGAGGCGCTGGGCCGGCGCGGCCTCGCGGTGAAGGGCGATGTTGCCCTGCCCGAGACCGCGACCGATTTCGTGAACAAGGCGGTCGAGGCATTCGGCCGCGTGGACGTGATGGTCTCCAACGCCGGCATCTGCCCGTTCCACGCGTTCCTCGACATGCCGGTCGAGACCGTGGACCGCACCTTCCGCGTCAACCTCCACGGTGCCTATTACATGGTGCAGGCCGCGGCGAACCAGATGGTCAGGCAGGGCGAAGGCGGCGCGATCGTCGCGGTGTCCTCGATTTCGGCGCTCGTCGGCGGCGAGTTCCAGACGCACTACACCCCGACCAAGGCGGGCGTGCATTCGCTCATGCAGTCGGCGGCGATCGCGCTGGGCAAGCACGGCATCCGCTGCAATTCGGTGCTGCCCGGCACGATCCTGACCGAGATCAACAAGGACGATCTCGCCGATCAGGACAAGCGCGACCGCATGACCGCGCGCATCCCGCTCGGGCGGCTGGGCGAATCCGACGATCTGGCCGGGCCGATCGTCTTCCTCGCCTCCGACATGGCGGCCTATGTCACCGGCGCCGCGCTGCTGGTCGATGGCGGCGCGTTCGTGAACTTGCAGTAGGGCGCCGCCGCGTGTCGCTCGTCATGCCTCCACCCGACGCCGCGACGCTGGCGCGGCGGGCGGAGATCGTGGCGGCGATGCGCAAGATCGTTCCCGGCGAAGGCGTGATCGACGAGATCGAAGCGCTGCGCCCCTACGAGTCCGATGCGCTCACCGCCTATGCGCAAATTCCGTTGCTGGTCGTGCTGCCCGAGACGGTGGAACAGGTCGCCGCGGTGCTGCGCTGGTGCCACGAAAACCGGGTGAAGGTGGTGCCGCGCGGCGCGGGCACCTCGCTGTCGGGCGGCGCGCTGCCGCTTGCCGACGGCGTGCTGCTCGGCATGGCCAAATTCAGCCGCGTGCTGGATATCGACTATGCCGATCGCGTCGCGGTGGTGCAGCCCGGCGTCACCAACCTCGCCATTACGCGAGCCGTCGAGGATGCGGGCTTCTACTACGCCCCCGATCCGTCGAGCCAGATCGCCTGCACGATCGGCGGCAACGTCGCCGAGAATTCGGGCGGGGTGCATTGCCTCAAATACGGGCTGACCACCAACAACGTGCTCGGCGTCGAGCTGGTGACGATCGAGGGTGAGGTGGTTCGGCTCGGCGGACGCGGGCTGGAGCCGTCAGGGCTCGACCTGCTCGGGGTGATCGTCGGCTCGGAAGGACTGCTTGGCGTGGTCACCGAAGTCACCGTGCGCATTCTGCCGCGGCCCGAAACGGCCAAGGCGCTGCTGATCGGCTTTCCCGATGTCGAAAGCGCCGGCGTGTGCGTCGCTCAGGTGATCGCCGCGGGGATCATCCCGGCGGGGATGGAGATGATGGACAAGCCGGCGATCCATGCGGCGGAGGCGTTCGTCAACGCGGGCTATCCGCTCGATGTCGAGGCATTGCTGATCGTCGAGCTGGACGGGCCGGGCGCTGAATGCGGGCATCTGACCGGCGAGGTCGAGGCCATCGCACGCGCCAATGGCGCGGTGTCGGTGCAGGCTTCGCGCGACGATGCCGAGCGGGCGCTGTTCTGGGCGGGGCGCAAGGCGGCGTTTCCGGCGGCGGGGCGCATCTCGCCCGATTACTACTGCATGGACGGCACCATCCCGCGCCGCCGCCTGCCCGAAGTGCTGACGCGGATGAAAATGCTGTCGGAGCAATATGGCCTCGGCGTCATCAACGTGTTCCATGCCGGGGACGGCAATCTCCACCCGTTGATCCTCTATGACGCCAACCAGTCCGGCCAGCTCGAACAGGCCGAGGCGTTCGGCGCGGATATCCTGAAGCTCTGCGTCGAGGTCGGCGGCGTGCTGACCGGCGAACATGGCGTCGGGGTCGAGAAGCGCGACCTGATGCACACGATGTTCTCGAAGGCGGATCTCGCGCAGCAGCAGCGGGTGAAATGCGCGTTCGATCCCGAACTGCTGCTCAACCCCGGTAAGATGTTCCCCGAGCTGCACCGCTGCGCCGAGCTGGGCCGGATGCACGTCCATCGCGGCCAAGTGCCGTTCCCCGAACTCCCGCGCTTCTGAACGATGACGATTCCCCTCCTCCCGTTCGCCCTGAGCTTGTCGAAGGGCCGCTCCACCGCGACGCGAAGAAGGGTACTTCGACACGCTCAGCTCGAACGAGGGCTGGCATGACCCGTCCCGCCACCACCGACGACCTGTGCGCACTCATCGCCGACGCTCGCGATGCAGGCACCAGGCTCCGCCTGCGCGGCGGCGGTACCAAGGATGCGATCGGCGCACCGTGTGAGGCCCAGGTCGTCGACATGCGCGGCTTCGCGGGGGTGGTCGATTACGACCCGCCCGAACTCGTACTGACCGTCGGCGCGGGGACGCCGCTGGCGCAGATCGAGGCGCTGGTCGCGGGCGAGGGCCAGATGCTCGCCTTCGATCCGTTCGATCACGCCGCGATGCTCGGCAATGACGGCGGCGCGACGATCGGCGGGGTGATCGCGGCGGGCGTGGCGGGGCCGGCGCGGCTGTCGCGCGGCGGCGCGCGCGACCACCTGCTCGGCTTCACCGCCGTCTCCGGGCGTGGCGAGACCTTCGTCGCGGGGGCGAAGGTGGTCAAGAACGTCACCGGCTACGACGTGCCCAAGCTGATGGCGGGCAGCTGGGGGCGGCTCGCGGCGCTGACCGAGCTGACGCTCAAGGTGCTGCCCGCCCCGCGCACGCGGCTGACGCTGGTGATGCGCGGACTTGATGCGGCAGGCGCGGTCGCGGGAATCGCGCGCGCGATGGGGTCTGCGGCGGAGGTCACTGCCGCGGCACATCTGCCCGACTGGCGGGGCGAGGCGGTGACCGCGCTGCGGCTCGACGGGTTCGCGGAATCGGTTGCGGCGCGCGCGGCGATGCTGCCCGGATTCGAGGCGATCGAGGATGGCGATGCGCTGTGGCTCGCGGTGCGCGACGCTGCGCCGCTCACTCGCGAACGGCCCTTGTGGCGGCTCATCGTCGCGCCGGGCAAGGCGCCGGGGG
>DATIGZ010000184.1:0-10715 GCA_035481255.1 Sphingomonas sp.
CTTACGCTGCTGCCGGTCTTCTATGCGCATGGCGGGTTCGGCGGGCAGCCGGCGGGCGCGGCGCAGGCGCGGTTCCTGAACGATGTCGATGGCTTTGCCGCGCTGGTGGAGCGTGCCGGGGCGAAGCTGGCGCCGGATGGAGTGATCGGCGTTGCGCCGCATAGCCTGCGTGCCGCGACGCCGGAGCAGTTGCGCCTTTTGCCGCCGCTCGCGAAGGGCGGGCCGGTGCATATCCATATCGCCGAGCAGATGAAGGAGGTCGCGGACTGTATCGTGTGGAGCGGAAAGCCGCCGGTGCGGTGGCTGCTCGATGAGCTGCCGGTCGATACGCGCTGGACGCTGGTGCACGCGACGCATGTCGAGGCCGACGAGGTGGCGGGGATCGTCGCCAGCGGCGCGGTGGCGGGACTGTGCCCGATCACCGAGGCCAATCTGGGCGATGGGGTGTTTCCCGCGGCGGCATTCCTGCAAGAGGGCGGGATGATCGGGGTGGGAAGCGATTCGAACGTGCGGATCGATGCAGCGGAGGAACTGCGGCTGCTGGAATATGGCCAGCGGCTGACGCGTCGCGCGCGCAATGTGCTTGCCGGAGCCGATCGGCCCGCAACCGGGGCGCGGCTGTTCGCCGCAGCGGTGCAGGGCGGCGGGAGATCGCTGGGCGCTGAGACCGGGCTGGCGGCCGGGCGGCCTGCCGATATCGTGTCGCTGAACCGAGGGGATTCCGCTTTTGCCGAACGCAAGGGCGACGCGCTGATCGATAGCTGGGTGTTCGCAAGTCATCGTGCGGTTGATTGCGTCTGGCGCGGTGGCATCAAGCAGGTCGAAGGCGGGCGGCACCGGCGTCGCGAGGCGATCGAGGCGCGCTACCGCACGGCGCTGGCGAGGCTGACGGCATGAGCGTAGAGGCGCGCATCCGCAGCGATATCGAGACGCGCATCCGATCCGGCGAATGGGCGCCCGGGATGCGGGTGCCGACCGAGCATGAGTTGGTCGAAGCCTATCGCTGTGCTCGCGCGACCGCGAACAAGGCGTTGTCGAGGCTGGCGCGCGAGGGGCTTATCGAGCGCAAGCGGCGCGCGGGCAGCTTCGTCGCGAGGCCGCAGATTCGCACCGCGGTGGTCGGCGTGCCCGATATCGGCGCGCTGATCGAGGCGCGTGGCGAACCCTATCGCTGGGAACTGCTGTCGGTCGAGCTGCAACGCCGCGCGCCGGATGGGTTTCCGGCGCGCGCGGGCGGATGCTGGCTGGCGCTGAGCGGCGTGCATCACGCGGGCAAGACCCCGTTCGGTTGGGAGGAGCGCTGGCTTGATCTCGCGGTGGCGCCGGGCGCCGAAAGCGCCGATTTCGCGGCGAACGCGCCGGGCGCGTGGCTGCTCGCCAACGTGCCATGGACGGAGGCGCGGCACCGGATCGGCGCGGTGGGCGCGGAACCGGTCGCGGCCAAGGAATTGGGGATCGCGGCGGGCGCGCCATGCCTGCAGATTGAGCGCTGGACCTGGCGCGGCAAGGAGCCGGTGACCTCCGCGCGGCAGGTCTTCCCCGCGGATCATTATCAGCTGGTCGAAGATTTCACGCCCAGAGGGTGACGGGATCGGTTAAAGTAACGGCTGAAACCAAGGAGTGCGTATGTTCGACAAGGTCTTTCTGAAGCACCCGCGCGACGTGGGCGAGAGCTATGGCGAGCATTTCGCGACCGCTACGGGATTCGGCGCGCGCATGGTGGTCGGCGGGTTTGCCTGCATCGTTCACGGGGTGATCCCGGCGCTGTTCGTACGCACCGCGAGCGATACGGTTAAAGCGCTCTACGGCCGGATGAAGGCGCGTCAGCCCGCCTTCGCGGAGAAGCCGCCGGCCTTCACTGAACCGGCGTGGCAGATGGAATACGAGATCTAGAGCCGGAGCGGGGGGACCAATGCCGGTCGAACATGTCGCTATCGTCGGCGCGGGCTTTTCGGGCACGCTTCAGGCGATCAACCTGCTCCGCCACGAAGGGCCACGCGCCACGCTGATCGAGCGCGGTAGCCGGGCGGGCGAGGGCCTTGCTTACGGCGCGGCGCATCCGAGCCATGTACTCAACGTGCGCGCGGGAAATATGAGCGCACTGCCCGACGATCCCGGGCATTTCGCGCGCTGGCTTGAGGCGCGGGGCGTGGCGGCTGCCGCCGGGTCGTTCGCGTCGCGCGTGACCTATGGTGTCTATTTGCGCGAGATGCTCGATGCGGCGCTGGCGACCAGCGCCGGGCGGCTGACGGTACGATACGGCGAAGTCGTGGATGCCGTGGAGGCGCGCGGCGGAGTCGGGCTGAAGCTGGCCGATGGCGGGACGATCGACGCGGACGCGGCGGTGCTGGCGGTGGGCAATCTGCCGCCGCATGACCCGCCGGGTCTGAGCGACGGGGCGCTGCCCGATGATCTCTACAAGGGCGATCCCTGGGCCGGTGACGTTGCCGACGGGCTGACCCCGGACGATACGGTGCTGGTTATCGGCACTGGCCTTACGATGATCGACGTGGCGCTAATGCTCGAAGCGCGCGGGTTCGAGGGGCGAATCGTCGCGCTGTCGCGACGCGGGCTGCTGCCGCGGCGGCATGAGGCCGCGAGCGACTGGGCGAAGATCGGCGAGCGACCAGCGACGGTGGCGTCGGGACTGGTAGCACAAGTGCGCGCGCGCGCCGGGGCGGTGGGCTGGCGTAACGCCGTGGACGAGCTGCGCCCCTTTACCCAGCCGATGTGGGCCAATGCCAGCGAGGCCGAGCGTGCGCGTTTCCTGCGCCATTTGCGGCCATGGTGGGATGTGCATCGGCACCGGCTGGCGCCCGAGGTGGCTGACCGGCTGGCCGCGATGCAGGATCGCGGGCAGCTTCATGTGCTGGCGGGCAAGACGATGGCCTTCTCGCCGACGGCCGGCGGCGTGACGATGACGTGGCGGCCGCGCGGGAGCAGTGCCGGCGAGACGATGGCGGTGCGGCGGATCGTCAACTGCACCGGGCCGCTGGGCGACCTCAACCGCACGTCCGACCCGCTGCTGGTCGCGTTGCGTGAGCGCGGGACGATCCGGCCTGATGCCGCCAATCTGGGGATTGACGTCAATGGCGTGGGTCAGGTGATCGGCGCCGGCGGCCGGCCGAGCGAACGTCTCTATGCGCTTGGACCGATGACGCGCGGCGCGTTCTGGGAGATCGTTGCGGTGCCCGATATCCGGCGCCAGACCTGGGACGTCGCGCGGCGGCTGTCCAATGCACACTGGGTCGGAGGCGAGGGCCTTTAACCTTCGCCGCGGAGCGCAAGACCGCGTTCGATATCGCGGGCGACGACCGATGCGGTGAGGCGGCCGACCAGCCGCTGCGCGCTGCGCCAGGCCGAGACTTCGGCGGCGCGGTGGCGGTTGCCCGCGATCAGGCGGCTGCCCCAGTCTTGCGTGAGAGGCGCGAAGTCCGCGGGGTCGCTGCCCGGAAGGCGGTCCGCGACCACCATCGAGGGAAAGGGCAACGCGGTGCGGGGCGAGGCGAACAGATCGGTTCGGTCGGCTGCCTCGGGATCGAACAGCAGTGCGCCCGCGACTCGCTCTACATAGTGCGACGGCGACAGACGTGCCCACCACGACGCGGCGAAGCAGCCCAGCCCTTCGGCTACGAACAGCACCGCGCGGTCGGCGCGCAGCACGGCGTTGTCGATCTGCGCGGCGAGGATCGAGCGGTTGCCGTTGGGATCAAGCGCGAGATGCGTGTCGCCGAACGCCGGCCAGCCGAAGCGTTCGCTCCAGGCGGGCGTTTCCGATTCGCTGATCGTAATCACCGAAAAACGGTGCGGGGCCGGTGCGAGCGCGAGCGTCATGGCAGTCTCCCTTGCGCGTAAAGTGCCAAACCGAAGGGGGTTCGCGCAAGATATCAATGCACGACCATGCATTGGGGGTACGAAAGCAATGCTTCAGTGATGTGAAGCCGCGCTGCAGGCAGCGGCGCGCTCAAGGAGGAAGGTGCGCTCGCGTTCGTTGCGGGTAAGCGCGGCGGCCGCCTCGAACGCGCTCTTCGCCTCGGTCAGGCGGCCGGCGCGGAAAAGGAAGTCGCCGCGCGCGGCGGGAAGCGGGGCGTAATTGCGCAGTATCGCGGTCTCGGCGAGTTGATCGGCAATAACGAGCCCGGCCTCGGGACCGAACGCCATGCTGTACGCCACGGCGCGATTGAGATCGACCACTGGCGAGGGCATCACCACTCGCAGCCGGTCGTAGAGCGCCGCGATGCGCGGCCAGTCGGTATCCTCGGCGCGGCGGGCGCGGGCATGGCAGGCGGCGAGCGCGGCCTGCAGGGCATAAGGGCCGTCGGCTCCCTCCAGCGATTCGGCCCGCGCAAGGGCGTTGAGGCCGCGGCGGATGAGCAGCTGGTCCCATTGCGCGCGATTCTGTTGCGTGATCGGGACGAAGGCACCGTCGGGTCCCGTGCGGGCGCGGAGGCGGGAGGCCTGGATTTCCATCAGGGCGAGCAGACCGTGGACTTCAGACGCGTCGGGCATCAGGCTCGCGAGGATGCGGCCGAGACGCTGTGCCTCCGCACAGAGAGCAGGGCGGATCAGATCCTCTCCCGCTGTCGCCGCGTAGCCTTCGTTGAAGATGAGGTAGACGACCTCAAGCACGGAAGCGAGGCGGGCGTCACGCTCATTGCCGCGCGGTACTTCGAACGCGAGCGCGGCACCGCCGATCGTCTTCTTGGCGCGGACGATTCGCTGAGCAATCGTCGGCTCGGATGAGAGGAAGGCGCGGGCAATCTCGTCGGTGGTGAGACCGCCGATCAGCCGGAGAGTCAGTGCCGCCCGTGCCTCGGCCGAGATGACCGGGTGGCACGCGGTGAAGATCAGCCCAAGCAACTCGTCGCCGATATCGTCGTCCATGGCGGCCTCCAGCGCCTCGACGCTGTCATCGGCTTCGTCGAGGTCGCGGGCGATCTCCGCATGCTTGGCCGTCTGCATCTTCGCACGACGCAGGCCGTCAATCGCGCGGCGCTTCGCCGCGGCGGTTAGCCAGGCGCCGGGATTCTGCGGAACTCCGGTTTTCGGCCATTCGGTAAGCGCGATCAGCAGCGCATCCTGCGCCAACTCCTCGGCCCGGTCGACGTCGCGGGTCATGCGGGCGAGGCTCGCGATGAGCCGCGCCCGCTCGATCCGAAAGACCGCTTCGATCGCCCGCTGGGTTTCCCTGTCCGCCATCGCCACCGGGTTACGGGAGCGAGGCGGGGCAGGGCAAGTAGATCAGCGGTTCGCGAGCTTCTCGCCCACGCCGTCGTGGATCGCAGCCGCTTCGGCCGGGATGACATCGCCGAAGTCTTCCATTTCGTAGAGCGGGCGGATCTCGATCTCGCTGGGACCGAACATGGGGTTGGGGCAGCGCTTCACCCACGCGACCGCTTCGTCCATGTCCTTGACTTCCCACAGCCAGTAGCCGGCGACCAGTTCGCGCGTCTCGGCGAACGGGCCGTCGATCACGGTGCGGCCGGGGCCGTCGAACGCGATACGCTTGCCGAACGACGAGGGCTTCAGGCCATCGCCCGCGACCATGATGCCGGCATTGACCAGCTCTTCGTTGAACTTGCCCATGTCGACGAACATCTGGCTGAGCTCGGGCGAGGGCTTCATGCCTTCTTCGCTGTCCTCGGTCGCCTTTACGAACACCATCACACGCATCGGAATTCTCCTTCGTTGGCGAGGTCCGCGATCGGCCTCGTATCCTGACGACGAACGAGCTTGCGCGGAATCGACACGCTGCGCGAAATTTTTTCGACCAAGGGCAGGAAAATACGCCAAGCGGCATGGAAGCCGCATGATTTGAGGTACTTAGCGATGAAGATAGTGGTCGGGGAGAGAGGATTCGAACCTCCGGCCCCTGCCTCCCGAAGGCAGTGCTCTACCAGGCTGAGCTACTCCCCGACGGAGTGCCGAGTCCTTGAAAATGCCCCGGGTTGGGCGGACCGGCTTTCGCTTGGAGCGGCGCCTATAACCAGCACTTTGACGCTGCGCAAGCGGGGCACGGAAGCTTTTTCAGGCGCCGCGCGCGCCGAGCATCCCCTCGATACTGGTAAACTTCTCCCGCGGGGCGCCGTCTCGCGCGGCAGCGGTCTCTGCAGCCTCGATCTTCTGCCAGTCGCGGAAGGTGACGACGTCGGCGTGGCGCGCGGCGAGCAGGGCGTCGAGGCCGGGCCGGCCGACCTTGCGGCTGTCGGGTTCGGTGTCGGCGGCGATCTTCTCGACGATCGCGAAGCCGTCGGGGCGGTTGGTGCCGATCGTCCCTGTAGGCCCGCGGCGCGCCCAGCCGACCGCGTAGAGGCCGGGAAGCACGCGGCCGTCGTCATTGGCGAAGCGGCCTGCGCGATCGTCATAAGGCACTCCATCGATTCGCGGAGTGCGATAGCCGATGCACGAGACGACGAGGCTGGCAGGGACGGCATAGGTCTCGCCCGTGCCGACCGCGGCGCCACGCGCGTCGAGCGTGGTGCGTTCGACGATCACGCGCTCGACCTTGCCGTCGCCCTCGATCGCGACGGGTTTGGCGAAGAAGTCGAAGATGATGTGGACGGGCTTTTCGACATGTGCCGCGGCGAAATTGCGAAGATGGGTGACCGACTTGCGCAGACCGGGTTCGAGCATCGCATCGTCAATGTCCGGAGGGAAGTCGGCGATATCGACCACCGGGGCGGCGCGCTCAAGCTCGCCCAGCTCGCCCAGCTCCTTGGGTGTCATGTTGATTTGGTGCGGGCCGCGCCGGCCGAGCAGGGTGATGGTGTCGATCGACGATGTCTCGAGCAAAGCGAGCGCGTGGCGGACGATGTCTGAGCCGGCGAACTCGTTCTGAGTCTTGGCGAGGATGCGCGCGACGTCGAGCGCGACATTGCCATTACCGATCACTACCGCGCCGGGCCCGGAAAGCGGCGGATTCAAGACAGCATAGTCGGGATGGCCATTATACCAGCCGACGAAAGCGGCCGAGCCGGTGACGCCGGGAAGGTCGGCGCCCGGAATCTCCAGCGGCCGGTCATGCGGAGCGCCGGTCGCGAGAACGACGGCGTCATAGAGGTCGAGCAGTTCGGGGATCGTCACCTGCTCGCCGATGGTGATGTTGCCGACAAAGCGGACATTGTCGGTAAGCGCGGTGGCCTCGTAACGGCGCGATACACCCTTGATCGACTGATGATCGGGGGCGACGCCCGTGCGGATCAGGCCGAAGGGGACGGGAAGCCGGTCGATGATGTCGACGCGGACCTGATCACCGAATTGTTTCTGACATGCCTCCGCGGTGTAATAGCCCGCCGGCCCCGAACCGATCACCGCGATATGCCGCATGCCCGACCCTCTTATGCCTTGGTGGCACGGCTTGACGCCGCACCCATGGAGCGAGCCTAGCGGCGATTGCGACAAGGGCAAGCGGGTCTCGACGCGCGCGCTTTCCTGTTGCAAGTCAAAGTCATGAACCCGCTAGAGGTCGCCGCGTCGCTGTTGCTGCTCACGAACATCGCGCTCGTCGCGCGGCGGAGCATCTGGAACTACCCCTTCGCGATCGCCGCAGTGTCCCTCTACGGGGTGCTGTTCTTCCAGAACAAGCTCTACAGCGACATGCTGCTTCAGCTCTTCTACGTTGCGCTCAACCTCTATGGCTGGATGAACTGGTCGCGGTCGAAGGCTGATGCTGGCGAAGTCGTGGTGGTGATTTTGCGCTGGCCGGCGCGCGTCGGGTGGCTGGCAGGATGTGCGGTGCTGACCGGAGGGTGGGGCTGGCTGATGCACCGACTGACCGACGCGGCGCTGCCATGGTGGGACGCCGGAGTGGCGATGACGAGCGTCGCCGCGCAAATCCTGCTCACGCGCCGCTATCTCGAAAACTGGGTGCTGTGGATCGTCGTCGATATCGTCGCGATCCCGCTGTTCGCGGTGCGCGGACTGTGGCTCACATCCGGCGTCTATGTGATCTTGCTCGGACTCTCGATCTGGGGATTGATCGACTGGCATCGCGCCCACGCCCGGCGTAGGGCGACCGCATGACGCCACGCACAATCTGCCTCCACGGCCCCGAAAGCACGGGCAAATCGACGATCGCGCCGCGGCTCGCCGCGTATCTCGGCGGCGAGGTGGCCGAGGAATATGGCCGCGAATATGCCGAGACGCGCGGCATCGACTTCACGATGCGCGATCTGGTCGAGATCGCCCGCACGCACGATGCCGGGGTGCGGACGATGCTGGCGGCCGGCCTGACGCCGCTGATTCTGGACACCGATCCGCTGATGACCGCGGTGTGGGCCGACATGCTGTTCGGCACGCGCGACCCGTGGTTCGACGCGTGGGACGCGACGGCGGACCTCTATTTGTTGTTCGACATCGACCTGCCATGGGTGGCCGACGGGACACGGATGTTCGGCACGCCCGAACTGCGCCAACGCTTCTTCGATCTGTCCAGGGCCGAACTGGAGCGGCGCGGGGTGCGCTGGGCGCTGGTCAGCGGCGACGGCGAGGCGCGGTGGCAGAGCGTGCTGCGCGCGGTCGAGGCGGCGGACTAGAGCGCCAGCGCCCAGGCGCGCTGGGCGTCGGTGTCCGGAACCGACAACCCCCGGGCCTCGCCGATCGCAGTGAGCGCCATGGCCGGATCGGCACCGTTGCTCACCATTATGGCGGTGGCGATGATCGACGAGCGCCCAATGCCCGCACGGCAATGGATCGCGATCGCCTGTCCCGTGGCGGCGAGCTCCGCGGCGAAACGCATCGCGGCGGAGGCGTCCGCCGGAACCGTGCGATCCGCGATCGGAAAGGATACGAAGCGGATGCCGTGCCGCTCGCAGATCGCCGCCTCTCGCTCCAGGCCAAGCTCGGTGACTTCTTCCCGTTCCAGGAGACTGACCACGGTCTCGACACCGGCTCGCGCCCAATGCGCGACCTCATCCTCCAGCCAGTCACCCGAGCGAGGCCGCGCCATGATAGCGAGACGCTGACTGGACGCGCTCTCGATCCAGTAGAGATCCGACAGCATCGAGTCAGTTGACCGTCGTCACCGCCAGCCCGTCGCCATTCTTGCCGACATCGATGCGGCGCAGGACCTGGCCGCTTTCAACGTCGATTTCGGCGATCTGGTTGCGAGCGGTTTCGGCGGCGTAGAGGCGCTTGCCGTCCGACGACCAGATCAGCGTGACCTGCGCCGCTTGCGGGTCGCCCGAGACCGGGAAGCTGCGCAGCACGCTGTGCGTCGCGGCGTCGATCAGCGTGACGGTGCCCTTGTTGACGTTGCTGGTCGCCACGGTCTTGCCGTCGGGGCTGGCGATGACGCGGATCGCATGGCCGTCGATCGCGAGTTCACCGAGCTTCTCATAGGTGGCGGCGTCGAACACGCCGAGGCGCGGGGCGGTGAGATCGCCGACGAAGACCTTGCCGCCCGCGACCGCAATCCCCTCAGGCTTCCCGCCGGTGGTGACGTCGCGCAGTCTGGTATTGGCCTTGAGGTCGAGCACGGTGAACGTGCCCGATCCGATATTGGCGACGAACGCGCGCTCCTCGCCCAGCAGCGCGACCATATGCGAGCCCTGCTGGCCGGTCGCGATCGAAGTGATTCTGCCGTCCGGTTCGACGATCGCGACCGAATTACTGCCCTCGGTTGTCGCGATCAGCCGCTCGCTCTTGGGCATCCAGAGCAGCCCGTGGGGGCGCTTGTTGGGGGCAAGCTCAATCGTCGCGACCTTACCCAGCGGGTCGAGGTCGACGATATCGATGGTGGTGCCGCCATAATTGACCACGGCGGCCTGCGTTCCGTCGCCCATCACCGCGATCTCGTGCGGCTGGTTCCCCGTCGGGAGCTTCGCAAGCTGCTTGCCGTCAGCGAGGTCATAGATGCCGAAACTGTCCTCGCCCTTGTTGCCGACCAGCAGCAGGTCGCGCGCGGCGGCGGGAAGGGCGCTGATGACGAGCAGGGCGGCAGTGAGGATCAGGCGGCGCATTTCATCTCTCCGGCTTGATGTCGGAAGACTGTTCGATCCGGCGGACCCGGACAAGCAAAAAGGCCCGCTCCAACGGTGGAACGGGCCTTTTCGAGACGTGTTAGAACCTGTCAGAGCGACGGCGCCAGCCCGGTATTGAGCACCCAGCCGACATTGTCGTTTTCGTCGGCGACTTCCCACCACAGACCGTTCTTGTTGCCGGTCGGGTAGACGATCGCGCCCGCGGGAAGCGTACGGATCACCTTCGCCGCCGCCGCCGCCGACACGCGCATTGCAACCGGGCGCTGCGCGGTGAAGGTCTTGGCCGGAGTCGCCTGCGCGGTGCCGGTGTCGCCGGGGCGAACCAGCCCGAGCTCGATCACCAGCTTGGTATAAGCCTGAATGAACGACAGAGTGACGATACGGCCGATCTCGGTGTTGTCGTAGCCGCCGCCGACGGCACCCACGCCGCCGCCGAGGAACCCGACGCCGCCGCCGCCGCCGAACGCGAGGTTGTTCTTTGCGGCATAGCCTTCGGTGGTGGCGATCGTCTCGGTCGTGCGCACATTGGTGATCGAGAGGACGGTGTTCGCTTCCATCTTCTTGCTGCGGATACCGGCCGCGAGTCCGCCAAGCCGGCCGCCGACGAGTCCGCCGATCAGACCGCCCGCGGCGCTGCCGCTGACGTTGCTGTTCGCGCCCTGAATTTCGGCGACGAGGACATAGTCGGCCGCCTTGATCTGGCCCTGGCCGACATTCGCGCCGCGCTGGTGGCCA
>DATIGZ010000185.1:0-2253 GCA_035481255.1 Sphingomonas sp.
CCGGCGGGCTTGTCGAGGACGATCGCCTCGCCGTCGATGAAAAGAACGTGATCCTGGATCATGCCCGCGCCTTGCCACTGCAGCGCGCACGACGCCAGCCCTCAGCCAAAGCGATAGGCGTCCATCGCCAGTACGCCATAGGTATAGCTGTGGTGCAGCCGCTCCGCCGATGTCCCACCCGCGCCCATCGCGGTGAACAACGGCAGGATATGGTCCATCGTCGGATGATTCTGCCGCCCATGCGGGCCGCGCTCGACCGCGTGGAGCAGCGCGTCGGTATCCCCCGCGTCGAACCGCTCCTTCATCCAGCCGGCGAAGTCCGACACCCAGTCCGGAATCGGCGCATCATGGTCGCGACCCTCGATGAAGATCGCGCGCAGATTATGCGTCAGGCTGCCCGATCCGATGATCAGCACGTTGCGTTCGCGCAGCGGCGCGATCGCCTGACCAATGCGGTGGTGCCATTCGGGCGGGTGCGCGCTGCTGATCGACAGCTGCACGACCGGAATGTCGGCATCGGGCCAGGCCAGCATGAGCGGCACCCAGGCACCGTGATCAAGGCCGCGCGCGGGATCGAGATACACCGGATGCCCCGCATCGGCGACCATCCGCGCGACCTGTTCGGCCAGCGCGGGTTCGCCCTTGGCCGGATAGCGCAGGTCGAACAGCTTCTGCGGAAAACCGCCGAAATCATAGATGGTCGCAAGATCGCTGCCCGACGTCACCACCGCCTCCGCCATATCGTGATGGGCGGAGATCATCACGATCGCGTCGGGCCGCGAAACGCGCGACGCCAGCCCGGCGAGGAAATCCTGCGCCGGGCTGGGTTCGAACACGATCATCGGCGAGCCGTGCGACACGAACAGGGCGGGCTGCACGGCGCGCGTCATGTCAGGCCGCCAGCTTCGCTGCGACCTCGGCGATGCGCTTGCCCTGATAGCGTGCGCCATTGAGGTCAATGTCGCTCGGCATGCGGCTGCCGTCGCCGCCCGCCACGGTGGTCGCGCCATAGGGTGCCCCACCCAGCACTGCGTCGATCTTCATCTGATCGGCATGGCCGTAGTCGAGACCGACGATGGTCAGGCCGAAGTGGAGCAGATTCGTGATGATGCTGAACAGCGTGGTTTCATTGCCGCCATGCTGGGTGGCCGAGGAGGTGAACGCACCGCCGACCTTGCCGTGCAGCGCGCCCTGATACCAGACGCCGCCGGCGGTATCCCAAAAGCTCGCCATCTGGCTCGCCATCCGGCCGAAACGGGTCGGCGAACCGACGATGATCGCGTCATAGTCCTTGAGCGCATCCGGCCCTTCGATCAGCGGATGCGCGCTGTCGGTCTTGAAGCCGGCGGCGGCGACCACAGCGTCGGGCGCGGTTTCGGGGACGCGGCGGATATCGACGGTCGCGCCGGTCGAGCGTGCGCCTTCGGCAACGGCTTCGGCCATCGCCTCGATATGGCCGTAGGACGAGTAATAAAGCACCAGAACCTTGGTCATGGCGTGTCTCCTTGTTTGGCAATGATGAAAGGGTGGAGCGGCCCGCCTTGGGAGGGGGAGGTTGCGGACCGCTCCGGGGGGTCTGTCAGTCCGAGTCGACCAGGACGATCTCGGCGTCCTCGATCGCGGTAATCGTCACCGTCTGGCCACCGCTCAGCGCGGCACCGTCTCGGGCATTGAAGGGCTGGCCATCGATTTCGATGCGGCCCACTGCGGGGACGAGATAGGCGTGCCGCCCCTCCCCCACGCTGTGCGTCACGCTCTCGCCCGCCTTCAACGTCGCGCCCAGGACGCGGGCATCGGCCCGGATCGGCAGCGCGTCGCTGTCCTCGGCAAAGCCGCTCGCCAGCGTCACGAACTTGCCCGAACGCTCGCCCTTGGGGAACGGCTTGGCGCCCCAGCTCGGTGCGCCGCCGCCTTCGCGCGGCAGGATCCAGATCTGGAACAAGGTCGTGGTGACCGGCCCCAGATTATATTCGGCGTGGCGAACACCGGTGCCGGCGCTCATCACCTGCACGTCGCCCGCGCCGGTCCGGCCCTGATTGCCCATCGAATCCTGATGGGTGATCGCGCCGGTGCGGACATAGGTGATGATCTCCATGTCCTTGTGCGGGTGCGCCGGAAAGCCGCTGTTCGGGCCGATCTCGTCATCGTTCCAGACGCGGATCGCACCCCAGCTCATCCGGGACGGATCGTGATAGTCGGCGAAGGAGAAATGATGGCGCGCGTTGAGCCAGCCATGGTCGGCGTGGCCGAGCG
>DATIGZ010000186.1:0-5028 GCA_035481255.1 Sphingomonas sp.
GCGCCGCCATCAAGCGGTTTTTGGGCGCGCTCGGTCCGGTCGAGCAGGCCGCCGACCGCGCAGCCGGGGCGGATTGAGCACGGCCCGTCGCGGGCGGCGCTTGCACCTTGACGCCAACCCCGCGAAAGCGGGAGCAATGTACGGGGCGGGAAACGATTAGCTGATGTGCGGGATTGCGGGGCTATACTATCCGGGCGTGCCGAAGCCGGTGGAGCCGGCGCGGGTCAAGGCGATGGCCGACGCGCTGGCGCATCGCGGACCGGATGGCTCCGGCGTGCGGACCGCGCCCGGCGTCGGGCTGGGGCATCGCCGCCTGTCGATTATTGACCTCGCCGGGGGCGCGCAGCCGATGGCGACCCCCGAGGGCGACGTGATCGTCAGCTATAATGGCGAGATCTACAACTTCCTCGAAGTGCGCGGCGAGCTTGAGGCCAGGGGCGCGAAGTTCCTAAGCAACAGCGATACCGAGGTGCTGTTGCACGGCTGGCGGGCGTGGGGCCCGGCGATGCTCTCCAAGCTCAACGGCATGTTCGCGATCGCGCTGTACGACGCGCGGAAACAATCGCTTCTGCTGGCGCGCGACCGGTTGGGGGTGAAGCCGCTCCATTACGCCGAACTGTCCGACGGCGCGGTTGCATTCGCTTCGGAGATCAAGGGGTTGCTGGCGCACCCTCTGTTCCGGCGGCAGCCTGATTTCAGCGCGGTCGAGGACTTTCTGGGGCTGGGCTATGTCCCCGACGACACGTCGGTGCTGGCCGGTGTGAAGAAGCTGCCCGCGGGGCACTATTTGCTGCTGGAACGCGGGAAGCCGGTTCCGGCAGCGACTGAGTGGTGGGACGTCGACTTTTCAAAGCGGGCCCGGGGATCGGCGCGCGATCTGCAAGCCGAACTGGTCGATCATATGCGCGCGGCCGTGCGGTCACGCATGATCGCGGACGTCCCGCTCGGCGCATTCCTGTCGGGCGGCGTGGATTCGAGCGCGGTGGTCGCGCTGATGGCCGAGGCGAGCCGCAACGCGGTGAAGACCTGCACGATCGGGTTCGACGAAGCGGGCCACGACGAACGTGTCTACGCCCGCGAGATCGCCGAGCGGTTCCGCACCGAGCATCGCGTCAAGACGGTTGCGGCTGATGATTTTCCTCTCATTGACGCGCTGGTCCACCATTTCGACGAGCCGTTCGCCGACGCGTCGGCGCTGGCGACCTATCGCGTGTGCGAGCTGGCGCGCGAGACGGTGACGGTGGCGCTGTCGGGCGACGGCGCGGACGAGGCGCTGGCCGGATACCGCCGCTATAGATTCCACGCGGCGGAAGAGCGCGTGCGCGGGTTGCTGCCCGCTTCGGTGCGGCAGGGCGTGTTCGGCTCGCTCGGGCGGCTCTATCCCAAGGCCGATTGGGCGCCGCGGCCGTTGCGCGCCAAGACCACACTGCTCGCGCTCGCCGAGGATGGCGGCGCGGCCTATGCCAAGGCGGTGGGGGTGACGGCGCCGTCGTTGCGCTTCGGCCTCTATACCGATGCGGCGCGCGCGCAGCTGGGCGGGCACCGCGCCGAGAACCGCTATGTCGAGACGATGCGCAGCGCCCCGGCGCGCGACGGGCTGGACCGCGCGCAATATGCCGACTTCAAGCACTGGCTGCCCGGCGACATCCTGACCAAGATGGACCGCACCAGCATGGCGGTGAGCCTGGAGGCGCGCGAGCCGCTGCTCGACTATCGCTTCGTCGAGTTCGCCGCGACCCTTCCCGCGTCGATGCGGATCCGCGGCGGGCAGGGCAAATGGCTGATGAAGAAGGCGCTTGAGCCCTATCTGCCCAAGGACATTCTCTACCGCCCCAAAATGGGGTTCGTGACGCCGGTCTCGGCGTGGTTCCGTACCGCGCTGGCTGACGAGGCCGCCGCGCTGTCACGCTCGCGCGTACTGGCCGGGAGCGGCTGGTTCGAGCCCAAGGCGATCGCCCGCCTTGCCGAAGAACATCGCAGCGGCCGCGCCGAGCACGGGCGGACGCTGTGGCAGCTGATGATGCTCGAGCGCAGCCTCGCCCGCCTGTTCGCCTAGTGGAAGCTTAGTCCCCAGAACGCCATCGCGGCGTGGACGGTGAGCATGACCAGCGGGATTGTCGCCAGCGTGAACAACGTGAAGCGGACCAGGACGCGGTTGACGGTCGCCTGCACCAGACTGTGCGCGATACGCAGGATCACATAAGCCCATGCGATCTGGACATTGAGATTGTCCCCCTGACCCATCATCGCGAGCGTCAGGCAGATCGCGTAGAAGATCGTCGGCTGTTCCATCAGATGGTTGTAATTGTCGGCGGGCCACTGGCTCTTGGGCGGGATCGCCGCCTTGAGATCGGGCCCGGTGCCGCCGGTCAGCTTGCCGACGTCGATCTTCGCGGCGCGCATCGCGGGAATGCGGCGTGCGTAGAGCCAAACCCACATGACCAGTGTCCAGCCGACCAGCGCGATGACCGGTCCCAGAATCTGTGCGTGCATCGATTATCCTCCCCCAAGGTCTATGGTTGCGAAGCTGCACCAGCGCGACGCGCTTGGGAAGATTTCATTTCAAAACGGAAAGGCCATGGAATGTCGCGGCCGATGCACGATATAGGGCGCTCGCCGCAGGGCAGGGGTAGTCTATGAAGCGCGTTTCCATCGTCATCGCCGCAGCGGCGGCCATCGTCACCATCGCGATGGGCGTGCGGCAGGCGTTCGGTCTGTTCCTGCCCGACATGAGCGTGGGGCTGGGCATCGGCCGGTCGAGCTTCGGACTGGCGCTGGCGCTTCAGAATTTGCTGTTCGGCCTCGTCCAGCCGTTCGTCGGCGCGCTCGGCGACAAGCATGGCGCGGGCCGCGTCGTCGCGGTGGGGACACTGGTCTATGTCGCGGGACTGATCGGCGCATCCTTCGCCACCGATGCGATCGGGCTGCACCTGTCGTTCGGCGTGCTGGTCGGCATGGCGCTGTCGGCGACGACCTTCGTCGTCGTGCTGGGCGCGGTCGGCCGCGCGGTGCCGCCGGAAAAGCGCAGCATGGCGTTCGGCATCGTCACCGCGGGCGGATCGCTCGGCCAGTTCCTGCTGGTGCCCGCCGGACAGCTGATGATCGGCGAGCTGGGCTGGCGGATGGCGCTGGTCGCGATGGCGGGCATCATCGCGGTGATGCTGGTTCTGGCGATCGGCGTCGCGGGCAAGCCGGCGGCGGCGTCCACGCGAGGCGACGCGCCCGACCAGTCGCTGAAGGAAGCGCTGCGCGAGGCGGCGGCGCATCGCGGCTTCTGGCTGCTCAACGCCGGTTTCTTCGTCTGCGGTTTCCACATCGCGTTCATCGCGACGCACTTCCCCGCCTATCTCACCGACAAGGGGCTGGGCTTGTCGATCGGCGCCAACGCGCTGGCGCTGGTCGGACTGTTCAACATCTTCGGATCGTATCTGTTCGGCATGTGGGGCGACAAGCGCAGCAAGAAATACCTGCTGAGCGGCCTCTATGCCGCGCGCAGCGTGGTGATGATCGCCTTCCTCGCCATGCCGCTGACGCCGTTCACCGCGCTCGCCTTCGCCGCGGCGATGGGGTTCCTGTGGCTCGGCACGGTGCCGCTGACCAGCGGATTGATCGGTCAGATCTTCGGTATCCGCTATCTCTCGACGCTCTATGGCATTGTGTTCCTGAGCCATCAGGTCGGCAGCTTCTTCGGCGCGTGGAGCGCGGGGCTGATGTTCGACCTGACCGGAAGCTATGACAGCATCTGGGCGGCGTCGGTCGCGCTCGGCTTCATGGCCGCGATCGTCCATGCGCCGATTCCCGACCGGCCGGTGCCCCGGCTGCGCGAGGCGGCGGCGTGAGAACGCTGGGCCTAATCGCGCTGGCCGTGGTGCTCGCGGGCGGCTGGTGGCTGTGGCAGGCGGTCGGGCCTGACGTGCTGCTGGGCGCGATGATCCAGTGGTGCGGCTGAACCGGTTCAGGCGGGGCTGACGACCGGCTCCGCCAGGACCTGATCCCCGGCGAGCGCGCGCTGCCCCAGCGCCGATACCAGCAGCGCCAGCACTGCGGCGGCGACCGAGACCCAGAAGCCGTTCTGCGCCCCGAACGTATCGACCACCCAGCCGGCGACGAATGCGCCCAGCGCCATGCCCATGCCGATCCCGGTCATCACCCAGGTGATGCCTTCGGTCAGCACTTCGGGCGGCACGCGGCGTTCGACCAGCCCGAATGCGGTGATGAAGGTGGGCGAGACCGCCACGCCACTGAGGAAGATCGCCGCGGCGAGCGCGGGGACGCTGCCGACCAGCAGCAAGGGCAGGGTGGTGAGTAGCAGGGCGCCAAGCACCACGAGGAGCTGGCGGTGCAGCGGGAAGCGCAGATTGAGCGCGCCGAGGATCAGCCCGACGACGAAGGACCCGATCGCATAGACGCCGATGACGAGGCTGGCCGCGCCGGGCTGACCGAAGTCGCGGGTCAGTGCGACGGTCGTCACCTCGGCGGTGGCGAAGATCGCGCCGACGAAGATCAGCGTGAGTGTGACGAGCTGGACCGGTCGCAACAGAATCGCCGGGCGATGGGCGATGCCCTCGCTCATGCGGACCTTGGGCTCAGTGCCGCGTTGAAGCACGAAGGCGGTCATTCCGGCGGCGAGCAGGGTCGTCGAGACGAATACGCCCGCTTCGGGAAAGAGCGCGACGCTGAGACCGACGGAGAGCGAGGCGCCGGCGATATAGACCAGCTCGTCCGCGACGGATTCGAAGGCGAAGGCGGTGTTGAGCTCGGGCGTGTCGCGGAAAATCTCGGTCCAGCGCGCGCGGACCATCGCGGGCATGCTCGGCATCGCGGCGGCGGCGAGGGCCGCGGCGAACAGCGTCCAGACCGGCCAGTCGAAGCGGGTGGCGAGCATCAATAGCGTGAACGCGATGACTGCGACCGTGGTGGCCGGGACCAGCAGCCGGCTTTGGCCGTAGCGGTCGACGAGACGCGAGATCTGGGGCGCTGCGACGGCGTTGGTGAGGGTGAAGGTCGCCGCCACGGCTCCTGAAAGCC
>DATIGZ010000187.1:0-9325 GCA_035481255.1 Sphingomonas sp.
CCCTGACGCTGCGTGCCAGTGGTGTGGATCTTCTGGTAGAAGCCGAACGCGCCGATGACGTAGTCGAACCCGCTACCCTCACCCGCATAGCGGAATTCCTGCGTGAACTGGTCCTGCCGCGTCGGGTTCTGCGACAGAGTCGTGATCGGAAGGCCGGTGAAGTCGCGGTCGTTGGCGGGGAGCCAGTCCCAGAAGCGCCATGCGGTGACCGAGGTCAGCGTGCCCGAGCCGAGCTGAAGCTCGGCGCGCAGCGACACGCCGCCCAGCACGTTCTTAGCGTTGAGATCGGCGTCGAGGTCGGTCAGCCGGTCGAACGGATTGCGGCTGGCCGGCTCATAACCCTGCGCCGCGGCGAGCGCGTTGAACTGGCGGTTGAGCGGGCGCTGGGTCGAGCCGAGCTTGACGAAGATCTGCGCGCAGCATTCCGGGTTCTGGCGGCTATAGTCGGCGCTGAGCGTCAGGTTGAGGCTGTCGCTCGCGCGCCACAGCAATGCGCCGCGCAGGCCGATATTGTCCTGTTCGTTGACGTAGTTGCCCGAAGCGACGTTGAACACGGTGCCACGGCGGCTGGTCGCAGCGAAGCCGAGGCGCACCGCCACATCATCACCCAGCGGTCCGCTGATCGAGGCCTTGGCCTGCTTGAATTCGAGGTTGCCGACCGACAGTTCGGCGCGGCCCTCGAAATTGAAGCTCGGCGCCTTGCTGGTGATGTTGATCGCGCCGGCGACGGTGTTCTTACCGTACAGCGTACCCTGCGGCCCGCGCAGCGTCTCGATCTGCGAAACGTCGAGGAAGTCGAGCGTCGCGACCGCGACGCGGCTCAGATACACCTGATCGATATAGACGCCGACGCCCTGATCGATTCCGTCATTGGTCAGGCCCAGCGGCGCGCCGAGGCCGCGGATGTTCACCGACGAATTGCGCGGGTTGGTCGAGTAGAATTGCAGCGTCGGCTGAAGCTGCGCCAGGCGCGCGACGTTGAAGCTGCCGGTATTGTCCAGCTCCTTCACGCCGACCACGCTGATCGGGATCGGCACGTCCTGCACCTGCTCGGCACGGCGGCGGGCGGTGACGACAATGTCCGATGCGGCCGAGCTGCGCTGCACATCCTCAGCATCTCGGCCGGCTTCGCCCGGCACGGTCGGCGGGGCGGTTTCCTGCACCGTGACGTCGGCGCCCGTTTGGGGCGCTTCCTGCGCCAGCGCGGCAGGCGATGCGCTGGCGAGCAGCAAAACGGAAAATGTGGTCAGGCTCACGATTGGCTCCCCTTGTGGTGTCCCAGGTAAACTCCACTAGGTTGATAGGTTTTAGCCAGAAAGCGATTCTATTCCTATCTATCCAATGGGCTTTACACCGCGATCGGGGCACATTTCATCGCGCTCTTGAAACCGCCGGACGAAACCCCAGATCAGCGCTGCACGGTGCCTTCGGGGCCGGGCGACCGGGCATCGCAGCCATGCTGGATGCCGCAAGACGTTGAAATTGCTCATTGGAGGATTCGCTTAATGCGTCAGATCGATCTCACCCCCTTCCGCCGTTCGACGATCGGCTTCGACCGGCTCTTCGACATGCTCGAAGCGACCGCTCGCCAGTCGGGCAGCGAGAACTACCCCCCGTTCAACCTTGAGCGGATCTCCGACGACCGCTACCGGATCACGATCGCTGTCGCCGGCTTCAAGCCCGACGAGATCGAGATCACTGCGCAGCAGAACCTGCTGCTGGTCGCCGGCAAGAAAACCGAGTCGCAGGACAACAATCCCGCGCAGATGCTGCATCTCGGCATCGCCAATCGCGGGTTCGAGCGCCGCTTCGAACTAGCCGATTTCGTGCTGGTCGAAAGCGCCAACCTCAATGACGGCCTGCTCGTGATCGAGCTGGTACGCGAGGTGCCCGAGGCGATGAAGCCCAAGAAGATCGCCATCGGTGCCGGTGGCGAAGACGGCGACGGCGCCGCGATCGAGCACCGCTCGGTCGGCTGAGCAGCCGCAAGCCCAAAGGGCGGCGCGTTCCTACCCCCTTGCGCGCCGCCCCCGGGGGCGTCCGGACACCCGTCCGGGCGCCCTTTCTATTTGCCCGCCGCTTGCCACCCGCCAGCGCCTAGGGCATCCAGCGCGGGCCGGGTGAGCGGCAGTTGCGAGGTCCCTCAAATGCCGTCCACGGGCTTCCGCTTCGATAGCTTCCATCTTGATCCCGCCAACCGTCGGCTGACCCGCGATGGCGAAGCCGTGGAGCTCAACGCCCGATATCTCGACGCGCTGGTCCTGATGGTCCGCGAGCCCGGCCGGCTTGTTTCAAAGGACCGCTTCATGGCGGAGGTTTGGCGCGGCATCCCCGTCACTGACGAGGCGCTGACCCAGTGCATCCGCACGCTGCGCCGGCAGCTGGGCGACGATGCCGCCAGCCCCCGCTTCGTCGAGACGGTTCCCAAACACGGCTATCGCTTCATCGCTGCGGTCGAGACGATCGCGTCGGAGACGAAGGACGAGGCGCCAGCGATTCCGCAGCCATGGCCAGCCTTGCCCCGGCGCTGGGACGAAGCGGCACTGACAGCCGGATTCGGCATCCTCGGCGGCGCGATCGCGGGGCTGATCGGCGGGCTGATCTACGGCTTTGCCGGCGCGTCCCAGCCGCAGGCGGGGATCGGGGCGACATCGGTGCTGCTGGTATTGCTCTGCGTCACCCTGCTGGTCGCCACGGTCGGCGGCGCCGGCGTGAGCATCGGCATCGCCGTCATCAACGCCCTGTCGGAGCGTCCATGGCGCTGGAGCGTCGCCGGCGGCGCGGCGGGCGGGTTCGTCGTCGGCGCCGCGGGCAAGCTGCTCGGGCTCGACGCCTTCTCGCTGCTGCTCGGCCAATCGCCGGGCGACATCACCGGCGGGCTGGAGGGCGCGTTGCTCGGCGCCGGGGTCGGGCTCGGCGCGTGGCTGGCGCATCGCCGCGGGGCGCCGCGCTTCCGCCGTGCCGCGGTGCTGGGCGGGCTTTGCGGCGGCGCTGCAGGGCTGATCGCGTCGCTGGTCGGCGGACGGTTGCTGGCCGGAAGCCTCGCGCTGCTCGCCGCGCAATTCCCCAATTCGCGCTTGCGCCTCGACCCGATCGGCGGCCTGCTGGGCGAGGCGGGCTTTGGTCCGCTCAGCCACGCGCTGTCGGCGACGCTGGAAGGCACGCTGTTCGGTGCGTGCACCGTCGGCGTGATTGCCCTCGCCCGCCGCGAACGGCGAGGCTAGCTCAGATCGGACAGGGCGTCAGACCAGCCGCGACTGGCGCACCGCGGCTTCGATGAAGCTCGCGAACAGCGGGTGCGGATCGAACGGCTTGGACTTGAGCTCCGGGTGGAACTGAACGCCGACGAACCACGGATGGTCGGGCCGCTCGACGATCTCGGGCAGCATGCCGTCCGGCGACATGCCCGAGAAGACGAGACCGCCCTGCTCCAGCGCGTCGCGATAGCCGGTGTTCACCTCGTAGCGGTGACGATGGCGCTCGCTGATCTCGTCCGAGCCGTAGATCGATCCGACGACCGAATTGCCGGCGAGCTTCGCGGGATAGGCACCGAGCCGCATCGTACCGCCAAGATCGCCGCCCTCTTCGCGCTTCTCGATTCCGTCCTTGCTCATCCACTCGGTGATGATGCCGACGACCGGCTCCTGCGTCGCGCCGAATTCGGTCGAGGATGCACCTGCGATCCCCGCCACGTTCCGCGCGCCTTCGACGCATGCCATCTGCATGCCGAAGCAGATGCCGAAATAGGGCACTTTCCGCTCACGCGCGAAACGCACGCTGGCGATCTTGCCCTCCGCGCCACGCGAGCCGAACGCGCCGGGGACGAGGATGGCGTGGCACGCCTCCAGATTGGCCGCGACTTCGGAATCGTCGCCATTCTCGAACAGCTCGGCGTCGATCCAGCGGATGTTGACCTTCACGCGGTTGGCGATGCCGCCATGAACCAGCGCTTCGTTGAGCGACTTGTAGGCATCGGGCAGGCCGACATATTTGCCGACCACGCCAACCGTGACTTCACCCTCGGGGTTGAACAGGCGGTCAGTGATCTCGGTCCAGCGGCTGAGATCCGGGTCGGCGCCCGGCTCGATTCCGAAGGCGCGCAGCACTTCGCCGTCCAGCCCCTCGGCATGATATTGCAACGGCACCGCATAGATGCTCGGCGCGTCGAGCGCAGGGATGACCGCGCTGGCCGGAACGTTGCAGAATTGCGCGATCTTGGCGCGCTCGCCCGCGGGCAGCGGCTTTTCGGCGCGGCACACCAGCACATCGGGCTGGACGCCGAGAGAGGCAAGCTCGCGCACGCTGTGCTGGGTCGGCTTGGTCTTCAGTTCGCCCGCGGCGGCGATATACGGCACCAGCGTGACGTGGATGCTGATCGAGCGGCCGCGGCCCAGCTCGTTCTTGAGCTGACGGATCGCCTCGATGAACGGCAGCGATTCGATATCGCCCACAGTGCCGCCGATCTCGCACAGCACGAAATCGAGGTCGTCGGTCTCGGCCTGGGCGAAGTCCTTGATCGCATCGGTGACGTGCGGGATCACCTGAACGGTGGCGCCGAGATAGTCGCCGCGACGCTCCCGCTCGATGATCGTCTTGTAGATCCGGCCCGAGGTGATGTTGTCCGACTGGCGCGAGGCCACGCCGGTAAAGCGTTCGTAATGGCCAAGGTCGAGGTCGGTTTCCGCCCCGTCGTCGGTCACATAGACCTCGCCGTGCTGATACGGGCTCATCGTGCCCGGATCGACGTTGAGATAGGGATCGAACTTCCGGATGCGGACCTTGTAGCCGCGCGCCTGAAGGAGCGCGGCGAGGCTTGCCGCCATCAGGCCTTTACCAAGCGAGGAGACCACGCCGCCGGTGATGAAAATATACCGCGTCATGGGAGTCACCGCCTAGCCTTTATGCACGAGTGGGGGCAAGCGCCCGACTCCGGACGCCGCCAAAAAAAGTTGAGTTGAAAGCCCGCTTACTTAGCGAGCGGAACGGCGCTGTTGTCGGCCGGTGCCACCGGAGCGGTGGCGGGCTGGGTCACCGGGGCCGTTCCCGAAGCCGGCGCGGTCTGCGCGGGCGCGGTGATCCGGCTGGTGTCGATCGTGCCGGCATTGCGAGTCGCGGCCAGCACCGCGAGCACGATGCTCATCGTGACGAACAGGGTCGCCAGAATCGCTGTCGCGCGGGTCAGGAAGTTCGCCGCGCCGCGTGCCGACATCAGGCCGGAAGGGCTGCCGCCCGTGGTCAGGCCGCCGCCTTCGGACTTCTGCATCAGGATCACCGCGACAAGCAGTGCGGCGATGATGGCATGGACGACGAGGAGGAAGGTGAACAGCATGTCGGTCTTTCGCGGGAAAGCGGCGACATAGGGGAGGTGAGCGCCGCGATCAACCGCCCAAAGGGCCTCACATGGGAAGTTCTGTGCCGGCCCGTTCCCCGCCCCCTTCCACCCGGCGCCAATATCCCGTGGGAGACCGGCGGCCAGCGAGAATGTCACAGAAGCGGAACATTTCGGCGCAGCACTGAAACCAGGGGGCCTTCGGGGCGTTAATGCCCGGAAAGCCCGGCTCCTTGCGGGCCTGTAACCAAAAAGACGAGTGCCATGCGATGAACGCCATGAGCGACCAGTCGCTATATAACTGGAAGAATACGCTGATCGACTATGTCCGGTCAGGCGAGCCCGATCTGACCAACCGGCAGATGGCACTGATGCTGCTCGTCTACCTCGATTCCGGGCCGCATACGGTACGCGGACTGGCGAAGGCGCTCAACGTCTCGAAGCCCGTGGTGACGCGCGCCTTGAACAGACTGGGCGCCCTCGGCTATCTGCGCCGCCAGCGCGACGAAACCGACAAGCGGAACATCTTCGTCGCACGTACACCGGAAGGGGCGGAGTTTCTTGCAGAATTCGGGCAATTCGTCACCGGCGACAGCCACGCCGGACAACCAGCCAGGCATCGCGCGTAGCCGATTCGCGCTGACCGGCCGTTCGGTGCGGATCGATCCGCGGACCGATGCCGCCCGCCGTGACCTCGCCGACGTCCGCCTCGCCGATCGCGTGTTCGCACCGCACTATGCCGCGCCCGTCGCTTATGTCGTGACCGCGTCCGTCGCGCTTCGCGCCGCCAAGGAAGCCGACGCCGAAGTGCTGACCCAGCTGTCCGAGGGAGATGTGTTCGAGATGCTCGAACTGTCCGCCGGAACCGCCTGGGGCATAGCGCCGGGCTCCGGTCTGGTCGGCTATGTCGATGCTGAGCAACTGAAGGTGGCGGCATGAGCGTCAGCGTCTTTATCGACGGTGCTGCGGGCACCACGGGCCTCGAGATCCGCGAGCGGCTCTCGACGCGCAGCGAGATCGAGCTGATCACGCTCGCCGACAGCGACCGGAAGAACGCGAAGAAACGCGCCGAGGCGCTCAACAGCGCCGATTTCGTCATCCTCTGCCTGCCCGACGACGCGGCGCGTGAGGCGGTCGAGCTGGTCACGAACGACACGACCCGCATCATCGACGCATCGACCGCGCATCGCGTGGCCGATGGCTGGACCTATGGCTTTGCCGAGCTCGAACCGGCACAGGCCGCGGCGATCGCCGAGGCCCGTTACGTCAGCAACCCCGGCTGCTGGCCGACCGGTTTCCTCGCGCTGGTCCGCCCGCTGGTCCGCGCGGGGTTGATCCCCCCTGACTGGGTGCTGACCGCCGGCGGCGCGTCGGGCTATTCGGGCGGCGGCAAGTCGATGATCGCCGAGTTCGAGGATGGCAGCGAGCCGACCGGCTTCCGAGCCTACGGCCTCAATCTCGAGCACAAGCATCTGCCCGAGATGCAGAAGCACGCCCGCATCGACCATGCCCCGATCTTCCAGCCCGCGGTCGCACGCGCCTATCGCGGCATGCTGATCGAGGTTCCGCTGCCGCTTCAGATGCTGCCGCGCAAACCCGCCCCCGCACAGATTGAGCAAGTGCTGGCCGACGCGTATCGCGATTCGCCGATCGTTCGCGTGTTGCCCGCCGACGATATCTCGCTGGTGCGGATCGAGGACGATGCCGGCACCGACCGCCTGACCATTCGCGTGTTCGGCAATGCCGAGCGCGGTCAGGCGCGGCTCGTCGCCACGCTCGATAATCTGGGCAAGGGCGCGGGCGGCGCGGCGGTGCAGAATCTCAACATCATGGCGGGCTTCGACCAGACCGCCGGACTCGTGCTTTAGTCCTGAATAGGTATGCGCGCTTCGCACGGCGCGCATCCGCTGCTAGGGCGAGCCCGCAACGCGATTAGGGAGGATCGATGCGACAGCCATTCGGCAAACTGCTGCTGTTCGGAGCGACGGGGGATCTGTCGCAGCGGATGCTGATACCGTCGCTTTACGGCCTTCATGCCGATGGTTTGCTCCCTACTGATCTGACGATCACGGGAACCGCGCGGTCAACGCTGTCAGATACCGAGTTCCGCGATTTCGCGGCCAAGGCGCTCGACACGCATCTGCCTGAGGACCGCAAGAACAAGGACGCGATCACCGCGTTTCTCGACCGGCTTCAATATCAGCAGCTCGATGCGGCGGACCTTGGCGGCTATGCGGCGCTGGCGGAGAAGCTGGGCGATATCTCCAAGGGTCTCGCCATCTTCCTCTCGACCGCGCCCAAATTCTTCGAGCCGACGATCAAAGGCCTCGCTTCCGCGGGTCTCGCAGGCGACAATGTGCGTATTGGCCTCGAGAAGCCGCTGGGGACCGATCTGGCCACCAGCCGGGAAATCAACGACGCCGTGGCATCGGTTTTCCCCGAGAACCGCACCTTCCGCATCGACCATTATCTGGGCAAGGAAACCGTCCAGAACATCCTCGCGCTGCGCTTCGCCAACATGCTCTTCGAACCTTTGTGGAATGCGCAGGCGATCGACCATGTGCAGATCACCGTCTCCTAAACCGTCGGGCTTGAGGGCCGGGCGGGCTATTATGACGATGTCGGCGCGCTTCGCGACATGGTCCAGAACCATATCCTTCAGCTGCTCGCGCTGATCGCGATGGAGCCCCCCGCTCGCTTCGACGGCACGTCGATCCGCGACGAGAAGGTCAAGGTTCTCCGCTCGCTCCGTCCGATCGAGGGGCAGGAAGCCGGCAACCTGACCGTCACCGGCCAGTACACCGGTGGCGCTTCCACCGGGAAGATCGTCGCGGGCTATGCCGAGGAGCTGGAGAAGCAGTCGCGCACCGAGACCTTCGTCGCGATCAAGGCTCATGTCGACAACTGGCGCTGGCAGGGCGTGCCCTTCTACCTGCGCACCGGCAAGCGCATGACCGAGCGGCGGTCCGAGATCGTCGTCCAGTTCAAGCCGGTCCCGCACTCGATCTTCGCCGAGCGCGGCGGGGTGCTCCAGTCCAACACGCTGATCATCCGCATCCAGCCCGAGGAATATGTCCGCCTGCTGGTGATGGCCAAGGAGCCGGGCCTCGACCGTGAGGGCGTTCGCCTGCGCGAGGTGCCGCTGAACCTCAGCCTCGAGCACGAGTTCGCCGGCACCCGCCGCCGCATCGCTTACGAACGCCTGCTGCTGGACTTGCTGGAAGGCGATCCTACCTTGTTCGTGCGCCGCGACGAGGTGGAGGCGCAATGGACCTGGATCGACGCGATCCGCGCCGGCTGGGACACGGCCGACGTCAAGCCCAAGCCCTATGCCGCGGGCACTTGGGGGCCCTCCGCCGCGATCGCACTGACCGAACGCGACGGCGTCACCTGGAACGAATGACACCTCGTCTCAAGATTTAAGTTTCCCACTGGAGTTGTTGAAATGGCCGAAGAAATCGAATGGTGGGAGTATGAGGAAGCCGAGGAGTGGGTCGACGCTCTCGCCGGCGACATCGGCTTCATCATCGAAAGCGCGATCGATGCGCGCGGCGGTGCGGTGATCGCGCTGGCGGGGGGCCGCACCCCTGCCCCGGTCTATGAGAAGCTCGTCAACGCCAAGATCGACTGGAAGCGCGTGACGATCGTGCCGACCGACGACCGTATCGTCCCGCTGGGCGACGCGCTGTCGAACGTCACCGGCCTCGGCAAAACCTTCATCCCGAAGGGCGCGCGCGTCATCCCACTCGTGAGCGAGAAGGCCGACGATTATAAGGCGGCTGGCCGTGCCGCCGATGCCCGCCTCGCCGATTTCCACTGGCCTCTCGATCTGGTCCTGCTCGGCATGGGCGCGGACGGGCACACCGCGTCGATCTTCCCCGGCCCCGATCTCGACGAAGCGCTGAACGGCCCGAAGGAACGCCGCGCGCTCGGCGTGATGCCCGATCCGCTGCCACCCGAGGCGCCGGTCGCCCGCGTCACGCTGTCGGGCGCCGC
>DATIGZ010000188.1:0-1643 GCA_035481255.1 Sphingomonas sp.
ATGGGTGGCCGGGTGGGGGAGCGGGCCGGCGCCGCTGCCGGTTCAGCCTTGCTGTACCGCACTCAAACGCCGATAGCGCGGGGCGATGCAACACGGCAAATCCTGTTTTTTCGTCGGGATCGGGGGCAGCGGTATGATGCCGCTGGCGATGATCCTGGCCGGGCAAGGCGCGAAGGTCGCCGGCTCCGACCGCAGCCTCGATTCGGGCCGCCTGCCCGCCAAGTTCGACGCCTTGCGGACGCTCGGCATCGATCTGTTCGCGCAGGACGGTAGCGGGATCACATCGCCCGATCAGACGGTGATCGCCTCGGCAGCGGTCGAGCACACCGTCCCGGACATGGTTCGCGCCACTGAGCTGGGCTGCCCGCGCATGACCCGCGCCGAGCTCAATGCCGCACTGTTCAACGCCGCCGGCACCTCGATCGGCGTTGCGGGAACCAGCGGAAAGTCGACCGTCACCGGCATGATCGCATGGATCCTGCACGCGCTGGACCGTGATCCGACGGTGATGAACGGCGCGGTGATGAAGAACTTCGTCCGTGCCGACGCGCCCTTCGCGAGCGCGCTGGTCGGCGGCACGGATTTCTATGTCAGCGAGGTGGACGAGAGCGACGGATCGATCGCGCTCTACAACCCCCACATCGCGGTGCTCAACAATGTCAGCCTCGACCACAAGTCGCTTGAGGAGCTGCGCACGCTGTTCGGCGATTTCGCGGCCAAGGCGCGATCCACCATCGTCAATATCGGCGACGCCGAAAGCGCCGCGCTGGCCATGGCGCTCGATCGCAGCCGCACCGTCACCTTCGCGGTCGAGGGCGATGCCGATCTTTCCGCCCGCAACCTTCATCTGGAGCCGTTCGCGGTTGGCTTCGACCTGGTGACGCGGGACCTTACCCTCCCCGTCCGTCTCGCGGTGCCGGGCCGCCACAACGCCGCCAACGCGCTCGCCGCGATCGGCGCAGCGATCGCCGCGGGGATCGCGCTTCCCGACGCCGTCCGCGCGATCGAGGGCTTCACGGGCCTTCGCCGTCGTTTCGAATTGGTGGGCGAAGCGAACGGCGTCGCGGTGATCGACGATTTCGGGCACAACCCCGACAAGATCGCCGCCACACTCGACACGCTTCACGCCTTTCCCGGCCGCGTCCTCGCGCTGTTCCAGCCGCACGGCTACGGCCCGCTCAAGGTGATGCGCCGCGAACTCGTCGCGATGTTCGCCGACAAGCTCGCGCCCGGCGACCAGCTCGTTCTCCCCGATCCCGTCTATCAGGGCGGCACCGTCAGCCGCGAGGTAACGAGTGCGGATATCATAGCGGATATTGCCGCCTCAGGCCGTGACGCCCGCCACGTCCCCGACCGCACCGCCGCCGCCGCGCACCTTGTCGCTCAGGCGCGGCCCGGCGACCGGATCGTTATCATGGGCGCCCGCGACGACACGCTCAGCCTGCTCGCGGCGGACATGGTGGAGACGCTGCGGAACAGGTAAAGCCTGCTGGACATTATATACTTGACAAAGCAACCCCTCTGGCAGTAGCTAGAGGGCATGACGAACCTTACCGCTCCCCAGTTCATCGACGCCGACAAGGCCCGCGAGCATCTTGAGGCGCTGCGTTGGCCGGAAGGCCCGGTTTGCCCCCACTGTGGTT
>DATIGZ010000189.1:0-4726 GCA_035481255.1 Sphingomonas sp.
GGATGTCGGCAGGAGTGAAGCCCTTCTTCGCCGATTCCTCGACCTGGCCGCCGACGCGCACCTGGCCCGAGCTGGTCGGGCCTTCGCCGAAATAGTGGAACGGCCGCGTGCCGTAGATCGCTTCGCCATTGACGTTGAGCCACGCGCCCATGCCCCGCAGCACGCTCGCGATCTCGTCCGGGATCGTCCCGTCCGCTTTCGGCCCGACATTGAGCAGGAGATTGCCGTTCTTGCTGACGATGTCGATCAGGTCGGCGATCATCGACTTGGGGGTGCGATAACTGTCGTTCTGGGCATAGCCCCAGCTGTGGATGCTGATCGAGGTGTCGGACTGCCACGGGGTGAGCTTGAGCGCGTCGCTCTTGCCGCGCTCCATGTCGAACATCGCCGAACCCTCGGCGAACTGCGAGCCCTTATAGGCGATGATCCCGGGCTGCCGCCACGCCGCGGAGCGGTTGTAGTAATAGGCCGCGGTGTCGCGCATCAGCGGCTCGTAGAGCGGAGCCGAGGTCCACCAGTCGAAATAGATGAGCTCGGGCCGGTATTTGTCGATCAGCTCCGACGTGCGCGCCATCCAGTCGTTGAGGAATTCCTTGCTCGGCGGCATCCAGTTCTGGAGCTGGCTGCTGTCGGGCCAGGCGTCGGGATTGTCGGCGGGCAGCCCGGTCGGCGCGGCGGGACCGTAGAGGCCGCGATTCCTGGGGTCGGCGACGTCCGAAGGGAAGCTGCGCCCCTTATGATACCACCACCAATGCTCGGCGCGGTGCGACGACAGGCCGAAGTGCATGCCCCGCGCGCGCGCCGCCTTCGCGATCTCGCCGGTGACGTCGCGCTTCGGCCCCATCTCGGACGAATCCCAGCGGGTGAAGTCCGAGGCGTACATCGCGAAGCCGTCGCAATGCTCGGCGACGGGCACGACATAGCGCGCGCCGGCGTCGGCGAAGAGCTTCACCCAGGCGGCGGGGTCGAACTTCTCCGCCTTGAACAGCGGGATGAAGTCCTTGTAGCCGAACTTGTCCTGCGGCCCCCAGGTCTTGCGGTGATGCTCGTAGGCCTTGTTGCCCGGCACATACATGTTGCGCGAATACCATTCGTTGGCGAAGCCCGGGACCGAATAGATGCCCCAATGGATGAAGATGCCGAACTTGGCGTCGCGGAACCATTCGGGGGTGCGGTAGGCGCGCAGCGAATCCCAGTCGGCCTCGAACGGACCCGCGGCCACGCCCTTCTTTACCTTGGCGACCTGCGCCGCGACCGCCGCATGCGGGGTTTCCATCGGCCATTGTCCGGCCGGATCGGCGAGTGCCGGACTTGCCAGCGCCAATGCCGCCGCACCAATCCATTTCGCGGTGTGTCTGATCGCCAAATGCCCCTCCATCATGACGCGCGGAGAGGCGCGCGGACGGCTGGTGCCGCTGCGGCAATGCTCTCCTGACGGGACGGTTACCGCCCTCGGTTTATACATATAATACGATTATTATGCGTATCAGGCGCGGCCGGGCAGGGCAACGGGTCGGCCCAAAAATTTGTCTGAGAAAATGTGGTGGCCCGTTTACGCTCAGTCCATGGAGGATCGCGTATCCTGCAGCGCCAGTTCGACCAGCGTGCGCATCGCTGCCTCAGCCGCGTCGGGGTCGCCGGCGATGATCGCGTCCCCCACCCGCGCGTGATCCGGCACCGGGTCGCGCGGCAGCGCGCGGGTGCGCTGCTTGAACTGGGTGGTCCAGTTGACCGCGGCGCCGATGCTGGCGCTGAGCGTGATCAGCACGGCGTTGCGCGATGCGCGCAGGATCGCGTCGTGGAAATCGCGGTCGGCGGCGCGGCCCGGCTCGGTCGCGAGCGTATGACGGCGCATGCCGGTCAGCGCGTCGCGCAACGCGCGGATATCGTCCTTTTCGCGCCGTTCCGCCGCGAGCCGCGCCGCGGCCGGCTCAACGATCGCGCGCAATTCGAACAGGTCGCGGACATAGCCGATGTCCGGTTCGCCCGAGAACGCCCAGGCGAGCACATCGGGATCGAGCAGGTTCCAGCGGCTGCGCGGCAGCACGCGCGTGCCGGCCTTGGTGCGGCTTTCGACCAGCCCCTTGGCGGTCAGCACCTGAACCGCTTCGCGATAGGCGCTGCGCGACACGTTGAGGGCCGCCGAATTGTCGACCTCCCCGGTTAGCCGTTCCCCCGGCCGGATCGCGCCGCTGACAATCGCGGTGCCCAGATAGTGCGCCACCGCGCCGCGCAGCCGGCGGCCGGTGCCCCGGCCCGCCTGCGGTTGATCCTGATCCTCACCGTCCAACGAAAACGCTTCCCGTTACTCCACCGAATGGCGACCATAGGCAGCGCGGGCGGTCGCGGCAAACCGTCTGCCCGGCGCCCTAGTGGTTGTCGCGCGGCAGTCCGTGAGTCTGGGCGATCCGCTGGAAACGTTCGGAACCCTCGAGGATCGCGCCGCTGTCCATCTGACCGACCAGCTTGCGCTGGATCTCCTGCCACGGGGTTTGCGAGGGCGGATAGGGGTAGCCGCCAGCGGCCTCAAGCGCGCCGCGGCGCTCGATCAGCTGCGTATCGGGGATCAGGACGTCCGCGGTTCCCGCTTTCAGATCGATCCTGACCCGGTCGCCGTCGCGCAGCAGCGCCAGCCCGCCCATCGCCGCCGCTTCCGGACTGGCGTTGAGGATCGAGGGGCTGCCGCTCGTCCCCGACTGGCGTCCGTCCCCGATGCAGGGCAGCACGTTCACGCCCTCGCGCAGCAGGTGCGCCGGCGCGCGCATGTTCACCACCTCGGCGGCGCCCGGATAGCCGATCGGTCCCGCGCCGCGCATCACCAGCAATGTGTTGGCGGTGATGCCAGTGGCGGGATCGTCGATCCGCGCGTGGTAGTCCTCCGGCCCGTCGAACACGACCACCGGCCCTTCGAACGCATCGGGATCAGCGGGGTTTGACAGGAAGTGCGCGCGGAATTCGGGCGAGATCACGCTGGTCTTGATGATCGCCGCGTCGAACAGATTGCCGCGCAGCACGATGAAGCCCGCCTGTTCGCGGATGGGATCGTCGATCGGGCGGATGACGCGCTCGTCCTCGATCCGCGCCGCGGCGCAATTCTCGCCGATCGTGCGGCCGTTGATCGTTTGCGCATCCTGACGGATCAGCCCGCGGCGGATGAGCTGCGCGACCACCGCGGGAACGCCGCCGGCGCGATAGTAATCCTCGCCAAGATACTCGCCCGCGGGCTGAAGGTTGACCAGCAACGGCACGTCGTGGCCGACCGCCTGCCAGTCGTCGATCTTGAGCTCGACCCCCATGTGCCGCGCGATGGCGTTGAGGTGGATCGGCGCGTTGGTCGATCCGCCGATCGCCGAGTTGACCGCGATCGCGTTGAGGAAGGCGTCGCGCGTCAGAATGTCCGACGGCTTCACATCCTGCCGCACCAGCTCGACCGCGCGCAGGCCGCTGGCATAGGCGACCTCTTGTCTGTCGCGATAGGGCGCGGGGATCGCCGCCGATCCGGGGAGCGACATGCCCAGCGCCTCGGTCAGCGAGTTCATCGTCGTGGCGGTACCCATGGTGTTGCAATAGCCGGTCGACGGGGCCGAGGAGGCGACCATGCGGATGAATTCGTCGTCGTCGATCTCACCCGCCGCGAGCAGCTCGCGGGCCTTCCATACGATCGTGCCCGAACCCGTGCGCTCGCCCTTGTGCCAGCCGTTGAGCATCGGCCCGACCGACAAGGCGATGGCGGGGATGTTGACCGTCGCGGCGGCCATCAGACAGGCCGGCGTGGTCTTGTCGCAACCGATCGTCAGCACCACGCCGTCGATGGGATAGCCGTACAGCGCCTCGACCAGCCCCAGATAGGCGAGGTTGCGGTCAAGCCCGGCGGTCGGGCGCTTGCCGGTTTCCTGAATCGGGTGGACCGGGAATTCGATGGCGATTCCGCCCGCGTCGCGAATCCCCTCGCGCACGCGCTCGGCCAGCACGAGGTGGTGGCGATTGCAGGGAGAAAGGTCGCTGCCGGTCTGGGCGATGCCGATGATCGGGCGGCCGCTGCGCAGCTCCTTCAGGCTCAAACCGAAGTTGAGATAGCGCTCCAGATAGAGCGCGGTCATATCGATATTGTCGGGGTTATCGAACCATGCGGCGGACCGCAATTTTCGCTCTTCGGTCATCTCGTTCCAGAAGCTTTGAGGGCAAAACAGCGGCGAACCGTCCCGCCGGGCAAGACTCCCGGTGCCATTGACGCTGTTCGAATCCATCATATAGTATGATAAATAATCGGGCAAGCGGCACGACCGTCGCCCATTCAGGGAGAGGTTCGAATGGCGCTTCTGCAATCTGCCGATGCGGTGCCCGCGGCTTCCGCGACCGCTCCCGCCAGCTACCGGCCCGCGCTGACGCTGCTCGCCAGCCTGTTCTTCATGTGGGGGTTCATCACGGTCATCAACAACACGCTGCTTCCGCACCTGCGCAGCGTGTTCGACCTCAACTACACCCAGACCACGCTGATCGAGAGCGTGTGGTTCATCGCCTATTTCGTCGCCTCGATCCCGGCGGCCAAGCTGATCGAGCGGATCGGCTATCAGCGCGCGCTGGTGATCGGGCTGCTGGCGATGGCGGCGGGCGCCGTGATGATGGTACCCGCGGCGCGGATCCCTTCCTATCCGGTCGTGCTCGTCGCGCTGTTCGTGGTGGCCAGCGGCATCACGCTGCTGCAGGTGGCGGCAAACCCCTATGT
>DATIGZ010000190.1:0-7765 GCA_035481255.1 Sphingomonas sp.
ACCTAGCGGCGCGGATCGCGGCGATCCGCGAGACGATCGAGGAAGCCGGGCTGGCGATCGGAGTCGCGGGACTGGCCGACAGCGAGTCGGCGCGTGCGGATCTGTATGGCGGAACGCCGGTGGGGGAGGTGCTGGCGGGGCTGGCGTTCGACCTCGCCGCGCTGGTGCCCTTCGCGCGGTGGCTGCCGCCCGGCGACGTGTCGCACAAGGTGTTCGACACGCGTTTTTATCTGGCGAAATTGTCCGAGGGCGCGGGGGACGCCGCCAGCGTGGACGGCAACGAGAATGTCCGGCTGTTCTGGGCAACGGCGCGCGACGTGCTCGACATGGCCGACCGGGGAGAGGCGCGGATCATCTATCCGACGCGACGCAACCTCGAGCGGCTTGCGCAGTTCGACAGCTTCGCCGACGCGGCGGCGGATGCGCGCGCGCACCCGATCGCGACGATCACGCCTTGGGTAGAGATGCGGGACGGCGAGGAGCGGCTCTGCATCCCCGAGGGGCTGGGCTATCCGGTGACGTCGCAGCCGGTGAAGGCGGCGTTCCGCGCGTGAAGCTGCTGCGCAACATGACCGCGGCGATCGTGCTGGCGGCGTTGGCGCTGACGTTGGTACTGCTGCTCTACGCCATGGTGCGTGACCGGCCGCAGGACCTGCCTTGGACGAAGCTCGATTTGAGCCAGCCGGTGGGGCTGTTCACGGGCCGTAAGCTGGCGGCGCTGACCGATGATTTCCCCGCGTGCCGAAAGGCGCTCGACAAGGCCGGGGTGCGTTACACCGCGCTGGCGCCGTTGAGCGAGCAGGACGGGCAATGCGGCTATGAGGATGCGGTTCGCTTCCGGAATGGCGGGGCGCGGCGGATCGGCTTCGCGCCGTCGGATCTGGGCGTGTCCTGCCCGGTCGCTGCGGCGCTGGCGGTGTGGGAGTGGGAAGTGGTTCAGCCCGCGGCGCAGCGTCATTTCGGGCAGAAGGTCGCCGAGATCGAGCATTTCGGAAGTTACAATTGCCGGCGGATGTACAATCGCGAAGGCGCGAGCTGGAGCGAGCATGCGACCGCGGACGCGGTGGATATCGCGGCGTTCCGGCTGGCGGACGGGACGCGGCTGACGCTGGTCGGCGACTGGGAGGGCAAGGGGTCGAAGGCGCGGTTCCTGCGCGATGTGCGCGACGGGGCGTGCGGGGTGTTCTCGACCGTGCTGTCGCCCGATTACAACGCCGCGCACCGCGACCATTTCCATCTGGATCAGGCGAGCCGCATGTGGCGGGCGTGCCGTTGAAATTGGCCGGCTCCGGCCCGCTTGCGACCCCGCTACCCGGACGGCCGGGTGGGGAGCGGGCCGGAGCCGTTTCCCTCACGCGGCCAGGCTTCAGCCCGGCATCGGCTCCGTGCCGACCTTTTCCACCCATTGCGGAAAGAAGGCGGGCTGACGGTTCGACCAGCCCGACGCGGTGGCCGCGGCTTCGCTGATCGACTGGAGCAGCTTGCGCCGCAGGTCCGGGTGGAGATGCGGAAGCGCTGCCGCCGCGCAGAAGGCCGCGGGAAGCCACGGCCGCACTTCGGCGCCGATCAGCCGCTCATACAGGAAACGATAGGCCGAAAAGCTGGTGAGCCGCCCCTGGCTCAGATCGAAAGCGGAGACGGTGACGAGCGGGGCCATGAACGGCTCCATCGCATCGAGCCCGCTGTCGTCGGGGATCAGCGCACGGATTTCGGGGAGGCGGTCGTATATATGCGCCTGAGCACGGATGCTGGCGGCTTCGACCACGTCACGGGACCAGCGCTCCATCGCATCGGTGCGATCGAGGCCGATGTCGAGCGCGCGGCGGATATAACGCTGCGTCGCTGCGGCAAAGCCCGCGAACTCCTTCATCTCGGCCAGCGTCATTGCGCCCTCGGCCGGCTTACTTCGTGCGCTCATTCTCCTTCACTCCCACCCACTTTACTCCTTCACAGCGGATGATGCCTTAAGATGGTTAACACCAAGCTTAACCCCGCGTCGTCCGCCGTTCAGATAAGGAATCACAGATGGTTTTGCGTTGCAACATGGCTTGCGACGAATCGAGGGCGCGGGACGGAAACGGTTTCGGGGCGCGACTTTCGGGCAACAAATGGGGACGGGCGGCGTAACAACCGGCCCGATCGCACGGGATTAGGGCCGAATTCGCCTGCCGAAGCTGAACAGAATGTCAGTCATCGCCACGACGAAACGATTCATCGGATATCGGCGGCGGCGGTCTAGGATCGACGGAACCGATCTGCCACCAACCCTTCAACGAGATTCGGGGTCGAAGGGGGCCACCATGAAAGCCAAGATTATCGCAGCGCGATTCGCGCTGATGGCAGCGCTTTGCCTGGCGACGATCGCTCCCGCGAACGCGCAGTTCTGGCAGTGCGCCCCCTATGCCCGCATGATTTCCGGCGTTCAGATCTTCGGCAACGCGCACACCTGGTGGGCGCAGGCCGAGGGCCGTTACGAGCGTGGGGATGAGCCGGTGGTCGGATCGGTCATGTCGTTCGCCTCCACCCAGCGCATGCGCCTTGGCCATGTCGCGATGGTGTCGAAGGTGCTGAACGACCGCCAGGTGCTGCTGACCCACGCCAACTGGTCGCGCCGCGGCGGCGTCGAGAAGGACGTGATCGCGGTGGACGTGTCCGACAAGGGCGACTGGAGCCGCGTCAAGGTGTGGTTCGCGTCGAACGGCGGCCTCGGCACCTCGACCTACCCCGTCAACGGCTTCATCTACACCGGCAAGGCGCCGAAGATGGATCGGGATGAGGACGTGTTCGGCGGCGTGACGATCGCCGCGATCGACCTCGAGAAGTTCGGGATCACCACCTCGCTCCAGAAGTAATCAGGCCGCCGGTCAGCCCGGCCTGAACACCATCGCCAGCCCGTTCATGCAGTAGCGCTTGCCCGTCGGCGGCGGCCCGTCGCCGAAGACGTGGCCAAGATGCCCGCCGCAACGGCGACAGATCACCTCGGTGCGCGGCACGCCGATCGCATAGTCGGTCCGCGTGCGGATCGCGTCCTTGAGCGGTGCATAGAAGCTCGGCCAGCCGGTCCGGCTGTCGTACTTGGCGCGCGAGCTGTAGAGCGGGAGGCCGCAACCCGCGCAAACGAAGATGCCCGCGCGCTTTTCCTTGTCGAGCGGGCTGGTGAAGGCGCGTTCGGTCCCCGCCTGCCGTAGTACCCGATATTGCGCGGGGCTGAGTCGCTTGCGCCACTCGGCATCGGTCAGCGTGAACTCAAACCGTTGCGCCGCCTGCGATTCGGGCGAGGAGCAGCCGAAGGTGACGGCAAGACCGCTGGTGCCGGCAAGGGCGAGCAGGTGGCGGCGGGTGAGCATGGGCGACGTCCTTGTGCGACACCGTCAAAGATCGTCGCCTCAGGGCAATTGGGCAAGCGCCGGATTATCGTGGTTCACGATGAGTGGAAGCTCGCCCGGCTCCGTCGACTGAAGTGCGCGGATGCGATCCTCGTAAAGACGGGCCATGCCCTGATGCGCAATCCGCGCTTCGACGCATAGTGCCGTCCCTGCACACATCAGCGAAATTTGATGACGATGGAGAAGTTCGTTGAGATCCATGATGCACTCCCGCGGTTGTAAGCGGGAGCGCATTCGGTCTCTCAGCCGCTGAAGCCTACGATGAATCTTCCAGCGATGGGTCGGATATGGGGCCGCCAGACGCGATTCACAAGGCAGGCGAGTCTATGCCTTAATAGCGAGACAGCTCCACTGGCATCTTCTTGTAGCCGTGGACGAAGCAGGCCGACACGCGCTCGGGCGCGCCCACCACATTCGGCCGCAGGCGGCGTTTGGCCATTTCCTCCATCAGCACGCCGATCTGAAGTTCGGCCAGCCGCGCGCCGACGCAGCGGTGGATGCCGTGGCCGAAGGCGAGGTGACGGCGGGCATTGGCGCGATCGACGATGATGTCGTCGGGCCGCTCGAACACGCTGTCGTCGCGATTGGCGGAAAGGTACCAGAGGACGAGCTTGTCGCCCTCGCTGATTTTCTGCCCCATCAGCTCGGTATCCTGCGTCGCCGTGCGGCGCATATGCGCGAGCGGGGTTTGCCAGCGGATGATCTCCTGCGTCGCGTTGGCGATCAGTGACGGATCGGCCTCCAGCTTGGCGCGCTCTTCCGGAAACTGCTCCAGCGCCCAGGCATAGGCGCTCATCGAATTGCGCGTGGTGTCGTTGCCGCCGACGATCAGCAGGATGAGGTTCCCGAGGAACTCCATCTGATCCATCTCGGCCATCGCGTCCGAATGGATCATCATCGAGATGAGGTCCGGAGTCGGCTCCTTGCCGACCTTGCTGTTCCAAAGCGCACCGAATTCGGCGGCGCACTGGAACAGGATGTTGCGGCGTTCCTCCTTGCGGACGGGATCCTTGGCGATCTCGATATCACCGGCCCAGTCTGACCAGTAGGTGAGCTTGCGGCGCTCCTCCCACGGGAAGTCGAACAGCAGCGCCAGCATCTGTGTGGTCAGCTCGATCGAGACGCGATCGACCCAGTCGAAGGTCTCGCCGACCGGAAGCGAATCAAGGATTTCCGCGGTGCGCGCGCGGATATCGCCAGTCATCCGCACCATCTCGCTGGGCGTGAAGGCGGGGGCGACGGTGCGCCGCTGGCCGGTATGCTTGGGCCGGTCCATCGCGATGAACATCGGCATCTTGATGTCTTCCGGCATCAGGTCGGCGACGGTGATGCCGCCTGCCTGGGACGAATAGAGCTCAGGAAGCGATTCAACCTCGACGATCGGCTTGTAGGTCGAGATCGACCAATAGGGGCCGAACGCGCTGTCCTCGCACTTATAGACCGGGGCTTCCGCGCGCAGGCGGCGGAAGGGCTCGTGCCACAGATCGTCACGGTAGAGTTCCGGCCGTGTGACGTCGAGCGGATCGACCGCGGGTTCGGCGGCTAGGGTGGCCATGGCTAACTCTCCCGGACATGTGTTTGTCCGGGAGAGTGGCTTAGCTTACAGGAATGTCAATAGCGCTGCGGCGAGGCGTCAGGCGGCCACCTTCTTGCGCAGCCGCAGGCGGGGGCTGCCCGACTGAAGCACGCCACGGCGGAACAGGCGCGCGGCTATGGTGACGGTGATCGCGACCCACAGGGCCTGCCAGATCAGCGCCACGGCGTGCGGCCACAGCTCGGGCGCGTTGGCGGCGCGCGCGACCATCGCGAAGGGCGAGCTGAACGGGAATGCCGCCGCCGCGGTGGCGAGCCAGCTGTCCGGCTCGAGCGCGGTGGCCGACGCCATGCCCCACATGGCGACCTGGAAGATGGTGATCGGGAGCGACATCATCTGCAGCTCGCGCTGGGTAGACGCCTGCGCGCCCAGCCCCAGGAACACCGCGCCGAGCAGCATGTACGAGGTGACGAAATAGGCGACGAACAACAGGCCGAACATCGGCAGCCCGACTGCGGGGCCGACATCGATGAAGGCGGTGGCGAGCTTGGCGGGCAGCAGCGAGCCGACATTGACGACCACCGTCCCCCAAAAACCGAGGAATAACAGGGCGACGCCGAACATGCCGACCAGCTTGCCGAAGAACACGCTTTCGAGCGGCACCGCCGCGGCGAGCACCTCGATCACCTTGTTGGATCGTTCCTCGGCCATGGTGCCGACGACCTGCCCTGCGAGCAGCAGGCTGATCATGAACAGCGCGGTGACCGCGAAGAAGGCGGCCTGACCATGTCCGCCCGCGGTGGACCCCGCCCGCGTGACGACGATCTTGGTCGCTTCGCTCAGCGGCGCGGAGGTGCCGGCGCGCTGGGCGCGCATCACCTGATCGGCAAGCGCGGCGAGATAGTCGGCGGACCGGGTTCCGTTCTTGCTGTGCAGGATCTGCGGCTTGTCGAGCGGGCCGTACATCACGGCATAAGTGTCGCTCTCCTTGCGCTCGAACATCGCGCGTGCCTGAGCTTCGGGATTGACGCCTGGGCGCTCGACGATCAGTCGCGCCGGCTGTTCGATCGGGCGGAACATCCGGCGAAGCTGGCGGTCGGCGGCAACCGCCACGCGCGCCTGATCTCCGCCGGCAAGGACGACGATACGCGCCTTGTCGTCACCGCTCTTGGTGATCGACATCGCCGCGCCGCCGCCGACCGCGCCGAAGCCGACCATCATCAGCGGCGCGAACAGGAAGAGCAGGAAGGTGGGGGTGAACACCGTCGCGACGAAATCGCGGCGCGCGATGGTCATGGTCTGGCGGATCAGACGGGCGAGGCTGCTCATGCCCGGCCCTCCGCTTCGGCGGCTTCGGATTCGGCGATCGCTTTCGCCCCGACGATGCGGACGAACACGTCGTGCAGGCTCGGCCGTTCGATCGACAGGCCCGAAATGCCGTAACCGGCGTCGATCAGCTTCACGAGCGTGCCCTCGATTCCCTCGTCGGGAAGGGTGAAGCGCCAGCCGTCGCCCTCGGGCGTCGAATCGGCGGGAAGCAGGGCACGAATGCCGTCATTGGGATGGTGCGGGACATAATGCGCCTTGAAGGGAAGGGTGGCGCGCGCGTCGGCCACGGTGCCCTCGAAGCGCACCTTCCCGCCGGCGATGATCGCCAGCCGGTCACACAGCCGCTCGGCATGCGCCATGACATGGGTGGAGAAGAGTACGGTCGCGCCGCGGTCGCGCTCGGCGAGGATCAGCTTCTCGAGCCGCTCCTGATTGACCGGGTCGAGGCCGGAAAAGGGTTCGTCGAGGACGAGAAGGTCGGGCTGGTGGACGACCGAGCCGAGCAGCTGGACGAGCTGCGCCATGCCCTTGGACAGCTTGCGGATCTTCTGGTCGGTGGCGTGGCCGAGGCCGGCGGCCTCCATCAGCTGCGTCGCGCGGGTGCGCCCGGTGCGCCAGTCGAGCCCGCGCAGCGCGCCCATGAAAGCGATCGCCTGCGTCGTCTTCATCGACGGATACAGGCCGCGTTCCTCGGGAAGGTAGCCGACCTGATCGCTCACCTCGCGCGGACGCGGGTTGCCGAGCAGGGTGCGCTCGCCCTCGTCGGGTTCGATGATGCCCAGCAGCATGCGCAACGTGGTCGTCTTGCCCGCGCCGTTGGGACCCAGCACGCCATAGATCATGCCCTTGGGCACCGCGATGTCGACACCGTCCACCACGCGGCGGTTCCCGAAGCGCTTCACCAGTCCGGTGGCGCTGACCGCCAGTTCAATACTCAACAGGAATCCCCTTGGCTCTCATGTCGTGGTAGCGGGCGGTGATGCAGCTAGGCAAGACGCCAGATAGTTCAGCTTCGCTGAAGCGGTGCCGAACGGTTCAGCCGTGCTGAACCGAAACCTCGAAGCGGCAATCCGCGAAAAGGCGGCGGAGCTGGGCTTCGCGGCCTGCGGAATCGCGCGTGCCGACGCGGCGCCGCTGGCGGGCAAGAGGCTGCATGAATGGCTGGCCGACGGGCGGCACGGCGACATGATCTGGATGGCCGAGCGCGCGCATCATCGCGAGAGTCCGGCGGGGCTGTGGCCGGAGGTGCGCAGCGTGATCTCGCTGGGGATGAGCTACGCGCCGCCCGGCGATCCGCTGGCACTGGCCGATGCGGGGACGCATGGGTGCATTTCGGTCTATGCGCAGGGCGCCGACTATCACGACGTGATGAAGAAGGCGCTCAAGGCGCTGGGACGCTGGCTCGCCGAAAGCGCCGGGTGCGATCTCAAGGTGTTCGTCGATACCGCGCCGGGAATGGAAAAGCCGCTGGCCGAGGCGGCGGGGCTGGGATGGCAGGGCAAGCACACCAATCTGG
>DATIGZ010000191.1:0-4895 GCA_035481255.1 Sphingomonas sp.
GGAATCGACGCCGCGAGCCGCAGAATCTGATTGTTGTAGAGCGGCGCGTTCATTCGCCCGATGTATCGCGCGCGGCCTCGTTCGCAAGGCTGTCGTTGCCCTCGCCGAACACCGGCTCGCCGCGGCGGCGCTTGTCGACGAACTCGGCGATGCTCGCGCTGGTGGCGTTAAGCAGCGGATAGGTGCGCGATTGCGTCATCCAGTCGGGCCGTTCCGAGGGCCCGCCCCCAACCGTGTCCACCGCGAGTGTAACGAGCAGGAAGCCGAGGCTGACCAGGATCAGCCCCTTCACCGCACCGAAGCCGAAACCCAGCGCGCGGTCGACCGGACCCAGCAGTCCGCTGCGCGTGCGCGATCCGATCGCGTTCGCCACCAGCCGCCCGCCGAAGAAGGTGATCCCGGCGATCAGCGCGAAGGCGAGCACCGCCGCGCCCTGCACCGTGCCCACCGGGCCCGCCAGCATCTCGGCGACCGGCGTATGGAGGAACTTCAGCGCCACCACCACGAACAGCCACGCCATCAGCGACAGCACTTCGGTGACGAAGCCGCGCATCACCCCCAGCACCGCCGCGCCGCCCACCGCGATCAGCACGATGATATCGATCGCCGTCAGTCCCATGAGTCCCCCGTTGTCATCGGCTCCTCTTACCGTCCGGACGGGGCTTGTCGAAGCCTCGTTTTGCTTTAGGGCGCCACGGCGTGCCGTCCCTCCCCGCGCGGCGCTCCGATCGGTCCTCGCGGGGGAGTCTCGTCATGCACACCAATCACACGCTCCGCGGCCTCTCGCTCTTCATGGCGGGTCTGGTGCTGTTCGCGTGCATGGACACGACGATCAAATATCTCGCTGAATCCTATCCCGTGCCGTTGATCGCCGCGGTGCGCTATGCCGTGAACCTCGTGCTGATGACCGCGCTGCTCGCGCCCTTCCACGGGCGGGAGATCGCGCGGACGCAACGCACCGGCCTCGTCGTGGTCCGCGCCTTTACCCTCGCGCTCGGTACCCTCGCCGCAGGGTTCGCGCTCCAGCGCATGCCGGTCGCGGAAACGATGTCGATCATCTTCGTCGCCCCGATCATGGTCATCCTCGCCTCCGGCCCCTTGCTCGGCGAGCGGGTGAGCCGCAGCTTCTATCTCGCCGCGGCCACGGGCTTTGCCGGCATCCTGCTGATCGCGCGGCCGGGAAGCGGGCTCGATCCCGCGGGCGTGTTCTGGGCGCTGGTGGCGATGACGACGACCACCGTCTACCAGCTCCTGTCCCGCGTGCTCACCGCGAGCGAGAGCACGACCGCGCTGCTCTTCTACTCCGCGCTGGTCGGCACGATCGTCTATGGCATTGCCGCGCCGTGGTTCATTGGCGGCCCCCAGCCGGGGCTGTTCGAAACGCTGCTGCTGATCAGCACCGGCGTCTATGGCGGCCTCGGCCATTTCCTGTTTACCGCCGCCTATCGTCATGCCCCGGCGTCGATCCTCGCGCCGGCCAACTATGCGCAGTTGCTCTGGGCGGGGCTGCTCGGCTGGATCGTGTTCGGCCACATCCCCGACGAATGGGGCCTCACCGGAATGGCGGTGATCGCCTGCTCGGGCGTCTTCGCCGCGCTCGGCACGCGCCGCCCTCCGGTCAAGCGCTCGGTCTGATAAACATATCGTTTCTCAATAAATCCGTTTGACCGGACCGACCGACAGGAATATCGTTATTCAATATCGATGATATTGGAGATCGATAATGACTGTCGCAACCCGCAGCGATCCGCTGCTCACCATCACCCAGTTCCTTCTGCGCGCGGCGATCGTGCTGATCGCCTTCACCATCGCCGTCTGCGCCATCGCCGCGGTCGCGCTGGCGCTGTTCCCCGATCAGGAGCTCCTGCCCAAACTCTCGCAAGGCGGAACCTTGTGGTGGGTGCTGGGGGCAGTGGCGGTGAGCATTGTGATGCTCGCGCTCTACCTGCTGTTCACGCTCAATCTCAGCCGGATCGTGGCGACGGTCGGCACGGGCGACCCGTTCCAGCCTGAAAACGCGGACCGGCTCGACCGCATGGCATGGCTGACGCTGGCCGTGCAGGGCTGCATGATCGCCCTCGCACCGCTGATCGCGATGATCGCGCGCCACATCGACGGGATGCGGAGCAATTTCGAAGTCTCGCTGAGCGGCTTCCTGCTCGCGCTGGTCCTGTTCATCCTCGCCCGCGTGTTCCGGCGCGGCGCCGAGATGCGCGCCGATCTCGAGGGGACCGTGTGATGGCGATCACCGTGATGCTCGACGATATGCTGCACGCACGCCGCATGACCCTCACCGAGCTGGCCGAGCGGATCGACCTGACCCTCGCCAACGCATCGATCCTCAAGACGGGTAAGGCCAGGGCGATCCGCTTCTCGACGCTGGAGGCGATCTGTCAGGCGCTCGACTGCCAGCCCGGCGACCTGCTCCGCTACGAACCCGACGCTTGATCTCCGCTTCGGGCGGTCCTATCTGACCGCCCGAAGGCCACGTCCTTCCCTGCTTTGCAGGAATCATGTCCGGGACGGCCCGGCAGCTTGGTCAAGGAAGCTGCCATGCCCTGGATTTATCTCGTCATCGCCGGTCTGCTCGAAATCGCCTGGGCGTTTCTGATGAAACAGTCCGAGGGGTTCACCAAACTCGTCCCGTCGATCGCCACGCTCGTCACCATGGCCGCCAGCTTCGCGCTGCTGTCGATGGCGATGAAGTCGCTGCCACTCGGCACCGCCTACACGATCTGGACCGGCATCGGCGCCATTGGTGCGTTCATCGTCGGTATCGCGGTGCTCGGCGAGCAGGCGACCCCGATGCGCATCCTCGCCGCTGTGCTGATCGTCGGCGGCCTCGTGCTGATGAAGCTCTCCTCGCAGAGCTGATCGCCACAGGAGGCCACGCCCTCCCCTGACGCTTGCGCAGGCCCAAGCCCGGGACGGCCCGGCACCCTCTTCCAAGGAGTGCCCATGCCGCCCGCGCTTATCGAATGGCTGCCGATCCTGTTGTTCCTCGGCATCGCCCTGCTGCTGTCACTGGGCTTCGTGCTCGCGCCGATCGTCGCGTCGCGCCTTACCGGCACGCACCGGCCGACACCGGAGAAGCTGACCGAATATGAGTGCGGCTTCCCCGCCTTCGAAGCACCGCGCAAGGGGTTCGACGTGCGCTTCTACCTCGTCGCGATCCTGTTCATCATCTTCGACCTTGAAGCCGCTTTCCTCTTCCCTTGGGCGGTCAGCGTGTTCGACATCGGCTGGGAGGCATGGATCGCGATGATGCTCTTCCTCGGCGTGCTCACCTGCGGGCTGATCTACGAATGGCGGATGGGCGCGCTCGACTGGGAGTGAGCGCGCTCAGGGCTTCCAGCCGATCGATTTGAAGAAGCGTTCCTGCGACCAGCGCTTGTCGTTCTTGTAGTGGCGTATCGAATAGGACAGCCACTTGTTACCGACGATCATGTTGCGCGACACTTCGACCTGGGTGCGGTCGTTGCCAAAAGTATCGTAGGTCCGCACGACCTCGACGCCGCGCATGCCCGGCAGCAGCATCTCCTCGGGACGCAAGGGGCGCTGGCTGATCATCGTCGCGCCGCTCAGCGCATCGCCTCCGGTCGAAGTGAATTCACGGAGCTTGGCATCGACGTCATAGGGCTTGTCGGCGATCACCGCCTGAAGGAAGAAAAAGGCTTCCATTTCGAAGTCGGCCTTGCGGATCGTGCTGTTGAGCTGGATCACGCGCCCCTTGGCGACGTCAGTCCATTTGTCGAACCGCTCGGGAGTGCCGGGCAGCTCGGCGGTCAGCCCGGTGGGCTGGCTGTAGCGCTGCCATGCCGTCTGCGCGACGGCCGGAACCGCGGCGATCGCCACGGCAGCGAATAATCCCCAACTCCGCATGTCCACTCCCCCCGGAACCGATCGCGTAAGTCTAGGACAAGTGTCGAGAACGGCAAGGAAAATCCGCCGGGGACGTTACCGCCCCAACATATGCTCCACAAATCCGCCCAGGCTCTTGAAGCCGGTCAGCGCGACCGTGCCTTCCTTGCCCTGGGCGGCGGGCGCCAGCGCGCGGGTGAAGCCGAGCTTACCCGCCTCCTTGAGCCGCAGCGCGCCATGCGCGACCGGGCGCACCTCGCCCGACAGCGCGATCTCACCGAACGCCACCGCGTCCGCCGCCACCGGCCGCTCGGACAGCGCCGAGACCAGCGCCGCCGCGACCGCGAGGTCCGCCGCCGGATCCTGCACGCGATAGCCCCCGGCGATGTTGAGATAGACCTCGCTGGTCGAGAAGCTGAGGCCGCACCGCGCCTCCAGCACTGCCAGGATCATCGCCAGCCGCCCGCTGTCCCATCCGACCACCGCACGCCGCGGCGTCGCCCCGCTCGCCAGCCGCACCACCAGCGCCTGAATCTCGACCAGCACCGGCCGCGTGCCCTCCAGCGCGGGAAACACCACCGTCCCGGTCACGCTCTCGTCGCGGCTGGTGAGGAACAGCGACGACGGATTGCCGACCTCGGTCAAACCCTCCGCCTGCATCGCGAACACGCCGATCTCGTCGGTGCCGCCGAAGCGGTTCTTGACCGCGCGCAGGATGCGATACTGGTGGCTGCGCTCGCCCTCGAACGCCAGCACGGTGTCGACCATATGCTCGAGCACGCGCGGCCCCGCGAGGCTGCCGTCCTTGGTGACATGGCCTACCAGCACCACCGCGGTGCCGCGTTCCTTGGCGAAGCGGATCAGTTCCTGCGCCGACGCGCGCACCTGACTGACCGTGCCCGGCGCCCCTTCGATCAGGTCGCTGTGCATCGTCTGGATCGAATCGATCACGACGAAATCGGCGTCGCGGCCGTCGAGCGTCGCAAGGATGTCGCGCACCGACGTCGCGCTCGCGAGCGCGACCGGCGCCTGGC
>DATIGZ010000192.1:0-3529 GCA_035481255.1 Sphingomonas sp.
TCCCGGCGCTGGAGGACGAATTGTGCGGGCTGGTGGCGGGCGGCGGCTATGAGGGGCCGGGGCGGTCGCCCGACCGTGCCGATGCGCTGGTCTGGGCGCTGACCGAGCTGATGCTGGGGCGGCGGCGGACGGCGAAGGTCAGGGGGCTGGGGTAGCGTGCGCGTGTGCGCGGCCGCGGCGCTAGACCGAGGGCCAGCCGATTGCGAGGGTCGGATAGCGATCGAAGGCGATCCGGTTGGTGCGCTGATCGACCATCCATCGCAGCGCGACCATCATGCTGTCGTGCGAGCCGGGGGCGGCGCAGGTGAATGCCCGGTCAAGCGCCTCGTCATCCGGAATCAGCTCCATAGACGAGACGAAAAAGATCTTCGCGTCCTCGGGCAGAAACATCGAATTGGCATCGGTGACGGGGGTCAGCATGCGTCCGCGCAGGGTACGAAGCTCCGCCAGCGTCTTGAGTACAGCGGCGGGCTGAGTGATGGGCTTCATATGCAGCGTCAGGATCGGCTCGGGACCGAGGAACGGGCCGGCGCGGCCCGCATTATATGCGGCGCGGAACTGGCTCGCCTTGTCCATCATGCGTTCGCGATCGCGCGGGCCGGGAATGAACAGCCTGCGCGCCGCAGGACAGGCGGCGGCGGGTTTGAGGGAGGCGGCGGCAAGGCCGCCGGCGAGCAGGTTGCGGCGTGAGACCATGTCATCCTCTCCGTTCCGAACCGGTGTCCGCCGGCGCGGTTAAGATTCGATGACGCATCCGCGCGCTTTCGTTGCCCCTGGATTCCTTACGCAAACGCAACAGGTTAGACGTCCAGCGTGGCAGTGCCGCTATTATCGATGACGCGGAGTTAACCAGATTTCCGAAACTTTAGTTAGCCCTAAGGCGTGCATGACGGGTTTCGGTGGGGGCCGGATATGGGGGGCTGCGAGCATGTCCTCATGTGCCGGTAGTTGATGCTCGCGGGAGGTTGCCCGTGCGAGGCCAAGCGGACGCGCCGGATTGGAATTTTGGATCCGATCAACGTTCCGGTGAGCGGTTCACGACGCTGTTCCGCGTCGCCCGCGTCGTCACCGAAGGCGGTAGTCAGCATCTTTGCCTGATCCGCAATATCGGCGCGGGCGGGCTGATGCTGGAAACCTATACGCCGTTCGGCATCGGAACGGCGGTGCGCGTCGAACCCAAGGGGTGCGAGCCGGTGAGCGGGCGCATCTGCTGGGTGAAGGACAAGAATGCCGGTGTCGCCTTCGACACCCAGATCGACGTCTCGGTCTATCTCAGCCTCAATCAGCCGCCCGGCATGCAGGAGACCCCGCGCGGCCCCCGCATCGTGGTGAGCCGGCGCGCGCGGCTGCGCGTCGGGGTGATGTGGCACCTCGTCGAGTTGCTCGACCTGTCGCAGAAGGGCGCGAAGGTCCGCAGCGACCTGCCGATGGAGATGGATGCCGGGGTCGAGCTGCTGATCGAGCGGCTCGACGCGCTTCCGGGGCGGGTGCGCTGGATGAAGGAAGACCGGATCGGCATCGAATTCTCCAGCGCGATCCCGCTGGCCGACCTGGCCGAATGGGCGGGCACGCTGCCGGGCGAAGAGGGCGAGACCGCCGGCGAGTGACGCTTGCGCCGGGAGGCGCGGGGCGCGCGGCGAACCGGGCTTTGCGGCGGCGACGGCAGCGGCTAGCCTTGCGGCATGTGTGTACTGGCGCTGGCGTGGCGCGCGCATCCTGACTGGCGACTGGTGGCGGCGGGCAACCGCGACGAGCGGCACGACCGGCCGGCGGCGGCGCTGGGGCGCTGGATGGCGCGGGAACCGGCCCGCGTGCCGGTGATCGCCGGGCGCGATCTGGTGGCCGGTGGCACCTGGCTGGGGCTTAACGAGGACGGCCGGTTCGCGGCGGTGACCAATGTGCGCGGCGAGACGCCCGATCCGGGCAAGCTGTCGCGCGGGGCGCTGGTGACGGACATGCTGGCGGGCGAGGAGCCCGAGGATCTGGACGGCTACAACTCCTTCAACCTGATCGCGGTCGAGCCCGAGGGGCCGATGTTCCTGACCAACCGGCCGCAGCCGCTGCGGCGGCCGCTGGGCACCGGGATGCACGGGCTGTCCAACGGGCTGCTCGACACGCTGTGGCCCAAGACGCTGCGCTTGCAGGCGGGGGTGGCCGGCTGGCTGGCGGCGGGGGACGCGGACCTCGAGCCGCTGTTCGCGGCGCTGGCCGACGAGCGGCCGGCGGGCGCCCCCGGACGGGATGAGGAAGACGGGTTCGAGCCGGTTCACTCGCCGGTGTTCATCCGCAACCCGGTGTACGGGACGCGATGCAGCACGGTGGTGACGGTGGATGCGGGCGGGCGCGGACGGATCGCCGAGCGGCGCTTTCATGGCGACGGGGCGCCGGCCGGGGAAACCGAGTTGCGCTTCTACTGGCCGTGAGGGCATGAGGCGCGGATGACAAGGACCAGCAATTGACCCCGCGCGAGCTGATCGATGTGGCGGAGGTGCCGGGCGGCGATCCGCTGCGGCTGTTTCGGCGCGGGGGCGACTTCATGATCGTGCTCGACCGCAACGAGCTGATGTCGAGCCGGATGAGCGGATCGGAAGAGGCGCTGGCGGAAATGACGCTGGAGCGGCTGAAGTCGCCCGGGTCGGCACGGCTGCTGATCGGCGGCTATGGCATGGGGTTCACGCTGCGCAAGGCGCTGGCGCTGATGGGGCCGGAGGGCGAGGCGGTGGTCGCCGAGCTGGTGCCAAAGATCATCGAATGGGCGCGCGGACCGATGGCCGAGCTGGCCGCGGGGTGCCTTGACGATCCGCGGACGCGGATCGTGATGGGCGATGTCGGGACGGCGATCGGCAATGCGCGGGGCGAGTATGACGCGATCCTGCTCGACGTGGACAATGGACCGGACGGGCTGACCCGGCTGGCGAACGACAAACTCTATACGATGCGCGGGCTGGACGCGGCGCGGATGGCGCTGAAGCCCGGCGGGATACTGGCGGTATGGTCGGCGGGTCCCGACGCGAAGTTTGCGCGGCGCATGCACGACGCGGGCTTCGCGGTGGAGGAAGTCGGCGTGCGCGCGCGGCAGAACGGCAAGGGGCCGCGCCACGTCATCTGGTTCGGCAGGAAATAGCGGGCCGCTGACGGCCCGCACGGGCTTTCAGGAGACAGCGATGAAATGGTTCGGGAAGCGGCGCGATGCGTCGCGGCCGGTGTTGGCGCGCGGGTCGGGCGTGCCCGGCACATTGGGCGAATGGCCGCAAAGCTACGAGGCGCAGGTGCGTGAGGGCTATTGCGTCAACCCGGTGGCGCAGCGCGCGGTGAAGATCATCGCCGAGAGCGTCGGGAGCGCGCCGCTGGCGTCGTCGGATGCCGCGCTGCTGGGGCTGGTGACGGCGCGCAGTCAGGGACAGGAGCTGACCGAGACGCTGGCGGCGCAGTTGCTGCTGCACGGCAACGCATTCGTGCAGCTGCTGGGCGACGGCGCGGGCGGGGTCGCGGAGCTGTTCGCGCTGCGGCCCGAGCGGGTCGGCGGCGG
>DATIGZ010000193.1:0-1889 GCA_035481255.1 Sphingomonas sp.
CCTCCTCCAGCCGGGCGATCTGCTTGGAAAAATCGTCCGACAGCCGCGCCAGCACCCCGGCATCGACCTTGATCCCCGCCAGCTCCATATCGGCGATCACGCGCACCAGTGGCCGGTCGACCATCTCGTACACCCGCGTCGCGCCCTCATAGGCCAATCGCGGCTTCAACCGCCGCCACAGCCGCAGCGTGACATCGGCATCCTCGGCGGCATAGCGGGTCGCGGCCTTCAGATCGACTTCGGCAAAGCCGATCTGCTTCTTCCCGCTCCCGGTCACGTCCTTATACGCGATGCAGCTGTGCGACAGATGCGTCGCCGCCAGCTCGTCCATGCCATGCCCGTGCAGCCCGGCATCGAGGTCGAAGCTCATCACGATCGTGTCGTCGAACGGCGCGACATCGATCCCCAGCCGCGACAGGATGATCAGGTCATATTTGAGGTTGTGCCCGATCTTGAGCACCGCCGGGTCTTCCAAAAGGAGCTTGAGCTTCGCCAGCACCGTCGCCCGGTCGAGCTGCACCGGCTTTTCGGCGAACATGTCGGTCCCGCCATGGCCAATGGGGATATAGCAGGCGAGATTGGGGTGCAGCGCCAGGCTGACCCCAACCAATTCGGCGCGCGTCGCATCCGTGCCGGTCGTCTCGGTATCGATCGCGACCCAGCCCTGATGCCGTGCGACGGTGATCCAGCGGTCCAGCGCCGCCTCATCCACCACCGTTTCATAGGCATCGTGATCGCATGGCGGATCGGGCTCCAGCCCCGGCACCTCATGCGTCTCGACCGGCGCATCCGCGACCGACTCGCCGCCGCTACCCAGCCGCGCCAGCAGGGTCTTGAACCCGTGATGCTCGAGGAACGCGCGCAGCGGTGCATCGGGAATGCCCTTGAGCTCGAGCTCCTCGAGCGGATCGGGCAGCGGCACGTCCTCGGCCAGCGCGACCAGTTTCCGTGACAGCCGCGCCATATCGGCATGTTCGATCAGATTGTCGCGCAGCTTGCCCGGCTTCATCGTCGGCGCGGCGGCCAGCACTGCCTCGACATCGCCATGCTCCAGGATCAGCTTCGCCGCGGTCTTCGGCCCCACCCCCGGCACGCCCGGCACATTGTCGACGCTGTCGCCCATCAGCGCCAGCACCTCGCCCAGTTTCTCCGACCCGACCCCGAACTTCTCGACCACCGCCTCCGGCCCCATGCGCCGGTCCTTCATCGTGTCGAGCATGTCGATGCCCGGCTCGGTCAGCAGCTGCATCAGATCCTTGTCGGAGCTGACGATCGTCACCTGCCACCCCTGCGCCAGCGCCGCCTTGGAATAGCTCGCGATCAGATCGTCCGCCTCCCAGCCCAATTCCTCGATGCACGGCAGGCTGAACGCGCGCGTCGCGTCGCGGATCATCGGGAATTGCGGGCGCAAATCTTCGGGCGCAGGCGGGCGATGCGCCTTATACTGGTCGTAGAGTTCGTTGCGGAACGTCTGCTCGCTCTTGTCGAGGATCACCGCCAGATGCGTCGGCCCCTCGGCCTTGTGCAGCTCGCTCGCCAGCTTCCACAGCATCGAGACATAGCCATAGACCGCCCCGGCCGGCTCGCCATGCTTATTGGTGAGCTTGGGCAGCACATGATAGGCGCGGAAGATGAAGCTCGAGCCGTCGACAAGGTAGAGATGGGGCATGGCGCGGGGATAGCCCATGCCGCCGGGCGGACAAACCCTTTTGCACGGTTCAGGCGGCGTCGTGGAAGATGATTCCGACAGTATGGCGGTGGCCAGCGCGAATTGCGCTGACCCCGTGACGCATGGTGACGCGATAGTCTCCGCGACTGCCGCGCACCGGGCGCTGGTTGACCGCGAAGACGACTGCGTCACCCTGTGCCCATGGGACAACTGCCACCCG
>DATIGZ010000194.1:0-1537 GCA_035481255.1 Sphingomonas sp.
CGACCTGCGCGCCGCCTTCACGGCGGCGACCCCGGCCGAGCGTGTCGAGCGGATGCGCGCGCTGTGGGAAGAGCCGCAGAGCGCGGGCGCGCGTTACAGCCGCCTGATCCTCACCGCACGCGCGGCGGCGCGGCTCAATCCCGACGCGGCGTTGCGCGACGATGCCGATCGCCTGATCGCGTCGATGCTCAGCGCGGGGCTGGATCGCGCGGCGATGCGCTGGCGCGGTGTGGCCGAACGCGGGAGCGAGGGCGCGGCGCTGCTGCTGCTCGCCGATCCTTCGGCCCGTCCGGTCTCGGCGGGCGATGCCGGCGCCTATCGCGGCGATAACGCGGCGCTCTACGCCGCGGCGATGGCCGGGACGGGCCGTGTATCCGAAGGCGATGGCGCGCAGTTGATGCGCGGCGCGAACGTCAATTTCGAGGCGGCGAACGCGTGGACGCGCGCCATCGGCGAAGCGGCGCAGCGTGGCGAAGCCGGCACGGTGGTGTTGCTCGCCGCAACCGGCATGCAGACGCGGATTTGGGCCGGCGTGTCGCCCGAGGCACTGTTCCATATCACCCGCGCGCTCACTCGCGTCGGGCTGGGCGGCTATGCGCGGATGATCGCCGTCGAGGCGATCACGCGGACTTGAGCGGTATCGCGGCCGGCGACGATCGCGCGCTGATCGAGCGCTTTCTGGAGATGATGGCGGCGGAGGCGGGGGCCTCGGCCAACACCATTGCCGCTTATGGCACCGACCTGCGCCTCGCCTCGACGGCGCTGGCGGGCCGGCTGGCGGACGCCGATCGCGCGCGAGTCGAGACGCTCGCGCATGAATGGCGCGACCTTTCCCGCGCCACGGTCGCGCGCAAGTCGGCTGCGCTGCGGCGCTTCTTCGCTTTCCTCGCCGACGAAGGCTTGCGCGCCGACGATCCGGGAGCGGCGCTGCCCCGTCCGGGCAGCGGGCGGGGATTGCCCAAGACCCTCTCCGCCGCCGATGTCGACCGGCTGTTCGCCGCGATCCAGACCCGGATCCATCGCGAACCGCGGGATCCGCGCGACCTGCGGCTGCTGGCGCTGGTCGAGCTGCTTTACGGTTCGGGGCTGCGCGCGACCGAGCTGGTGTCGCTGCCGCGCAACGCCGTGCAGCCCGACAAACCGTATCTGATCCTCAAGGGCAAGGGCGGCCGGGAGCGGCTGGTGCCGCTGTCCGACCGTGCGCGCGCCGCCGTGGCGGAATGGCGCGAGCATGTCGACGCCGGGCGGCCGTGGCTCTTCCCGTCGGGCAAGGCCCATCTCAGCCGCGTTCGCCTCTACCAGATGATTCGCGCGATCGCCGCGGAGGCCGACATCCCGCCCGATCGAATCAGTCCGCACGTCCTGCGCCATGCCTTCGCGACGCATCTGCTGGAGGGCGGCGCCGATTTGCGCGCGCTGCAGGCGATGCTCGGCCATGCCGATATCGCGACGACCGAGATCTATACCCATGTCGATAGCAGCCGGCTGGTCCAGCTCGTCAATCAGCGGCACCCGCTCGCCGACAAGCCGCGCGTTG
>DATIGZ010000195.1:0-7086 GCA_035481255.1 Sphingomonas sp.
GGGCGAGGCGATCGCGCTCGCCGCGGCGGCGGCGGGGGCGAAGGTGATCGGCGTCGCGCGCCGCGCCGAGCGGCTCGAGGCGCTGGCAGCCTCGCATCCTTCCATCGTGCCGATCGCGTGCGACCTGTCGACCGCCGGCGCCCGCGCCGAACTCGCCGCGAAAGCGGGCCATGTCGACGTGCTCGTCAACGTCGCGGGTACGGTTCAGGATGTGGTGCCCGCCGAACAGGAATCGGCGGCGCAGATCGCCGCGACGCTGGAACTGAACCTGATCGCTCCCTTCCACCTCGCCCAGCTGTTCGAGCCGGGGATGCGCGAGGCGGGCGGCGGATCGATCGTCAACATCGCCTCGATCAGCGGCGTGGTCGGCATCGGCCGCATCCCGCAGGCCGCCTATGTCGCGAGCAAATCCGGGCTGGTCGGGCTGACGCGCGAGCTGGCGGGGCAGTGGGGCCGCTGGGGCGTGCGGGTCAATTCGATCGCGGCAGGTTTCTTCCGCAGCGACATGACCACCGACATGTTCGCGCATCCCAAGATGTCGGAATGGGTGCGCAAGGGGCAGCCGATGCCGTTCACCGCGGTACCCGATGATTTCGTGGGTACCGTGCTGCTGCTGTCATCCAATGCGGGCCGCTTCATCACCGGCCAGACCTATGCCGTCGATGGCGGCTGGACCTGCCTATAGGAATTGCGGAAGCCTGAGCGGACGAAGTGTCGCCAGCGTAAGGAGAGTTTGAGCGTGATCACCAATGTATTCGGCCGTCGTGGCCTGCTGGCGATCTTTGTCCTGTTGCTGATCAACACGCTCAACGTGCTCGATCGCGTGCTGCCGTTCGTGCTGGTCGACGCGATCCGCAAGGATCTGGGCCTGACCGACAGCGAGATCGGGCTGATGACCGGCGTCGGCTTCGGCCTGATCTATGCCGTCGCGGCGCTGCCGCTGGCGCGGGTCGCCGACCGGCACAGTTCGCGGATGGTGCTGTCGCTGACGCTGGCCTTCTGGAGCCTGATGACCGCGCTCAGCGGCTTCGCGCAGAACTTCATGCACTTGCTGCTCGCCCGCGGGGGCGTCGCGGCGGCGGAGGCAGGGAGCGCGCCGGCCGGCCATGCACTGGTCGCGCGCGCCTTTCCGGCGGAACGGCGCGCGCTGGTGCTGGCGATCGTCTCGCTCGGCTTTCCGCTGGGCAGCATGCTGGGGCTGATGCTGGGCGGGTGGATCGCCGATGTCGCCAACTGGCGCGCGGCGTTCTTCTTCGTCGGCGCGCCGGGGCTGCTCGTCGCGCTGATGGCGTGGTTCCTGTTGCCCGAGCCGGGCAAGGTGGTGCTGGCCGACAATGCCGAGCCGGCGCCCTTCTGGGACACGCTCAAATTCCTGTTCTCGCGCCGCTCCTACCGCCACATGGCGATGGCGGGGTCGCTCTACACCATCGCCGGGTTCGGCATCACCGTCTGGTCGCCGGCCTTCCTGATGCGCACTTATCACATGACCGCGGGCGAGGTGGGCATGCAGCTCGGCCTCGCGACCGGGATCGGTGGCCTCATCGGCCTGTTCGCGAGCGGATGGATTTCCGACTGGCTCGGCGGGCGCGACATTCGCTGGCGGCAATGGGTGCCGGCGATCGCGATGGCGCTGGGCGCGGTATCGGCGTTCGCGGCGATCAGCGTGCCGGGCGTGGGCCTCGCGATCCTGTTCCTCGCCTTCGTTCAGGGGCTTGGCTACGCCTATCTCGCGCCGACCTTTGCCGCGGTTCAGTCGCTGGTGGCGGACGATGCGCGCGCGACGGCGTCGGCGGTGCTGCTGTTCTGCATGAACTTGCTGGGCCCCACGATCGGGCCGTTCCTGGTCGGATCGATCAGCGACCGGATGGCGCCCGGCGTGGGCGAACTGTCGTTGCAATATGCGCTGCTGGTGGTGCCGGTGCTGTTCGCCTGGGCGGCGTTGCACTTCGCGCTCGCGGGCCGCGCGCTGCCCGGCGACATGCCGCGCGCGCAGCCGGCGGCTGCTTGAGAACATGGAGAATTCGATGGGGCTGACCGCGCATGACTAGCGCAACACCGCGAAAAAAGGGGCCATTGGCGGGCATCCGCGTCGTCGACCTGACGACGATGGTGATGGGGCCGTACTGCACCCAGATCATGGCCGACATGGGCGCCGACGTGATCAAGGTCGAGCCGCCCGGCGGGGACAATACCCGCTTCATCTCGCAGGGGCCGTCGGTGGGGATGAGCGGGGTGTTCATCAACGTGAACCGGGGCAAGCGCAGCATCGTGCTGGACCTGCGTTCGGGTGAGGGCAAGGTTGCGCTGGCGAAGCTGATCGAGGGGGCGGACGTGTTCATCCACTCGATGCGCGCCAAGGCGATCGCGGGCCTCGGTTTCGACTATGACGCGGTGAAGGCGATCAACCCCGGCATCGTCTATACCAACTGCTACGGGTTCGGCCGGCGCGGGCCGGACCGCGACCGCACCGCCTATGACGACACGATTCAGGCCGAATGCGGCTTGCCCGCGGTGCAGCAGATGCTGACCGGCGAACCGAGCTATGTCGGCACGATCATCGCCGACAAGGTCGCCGGCCTCACCACGCTCTATGCGACGATGATGGCGCTGTTCCATCGCGAGCGGACGGGCGAGGGGCAGGAGGTCGAGGTCGGTATGTTCGAGACGATGGCCGCGTTCATGCTGGTCGAACATGCCAATGGCGCGATGTTCTCGCCCCCGCTCGGCCCGGCGCGCTATCCGCGCGCGGTGGCGCCCAACCGCAAGCCGTACAAGACGCGCGACGGGCATATCGCGGTGCTGATCTACAACGACAAGCAGTGGAACGCGTTCGTCGAGGCCGCCAAGCCGGACTGGGCCAGCGACCCCCGTTTCGCGACGCTGGAATCGCGCGCCAAGCATATCGACACCATCTATGCGCGGCTTGCCGAGACGCTGGCGGAGCGCACCACCGCGGAGTGGATCAAGCTGTTCCGCGCGCTCGAAATCCCGTCGGCGCCGCTGCGCACGCCGGGCGAGTTGTTCGATAACCCGCACCTCAATGCCGTGGGCCTGTTCGAGACGATCGAGACCGCGCATGGGCCGGTGCGGTTCCCGGGGGTGCCGACCTGGTTCTCCCGGACGCCCGGTGCGGTCGCGGGCTATGCGCCGGAGACCGGCGAGCATGGTGACGAGATACTGGCCGAGATCGGGCTGGACACTGACGACGCACGGAGGGTGTGACGATGGACTTCCAGCTCACCGCCGATCAGCAGGATATCCGCGACGCCATCCTGAAGGCGTGCGGGCAATTCTCCGACGAATACTGGCTTGAGCGGGATCGCGAAGGCGTCTTTCCGTTCGAGTTCCACAAATCGATGGCTGAGGCCGGGTGGCTGGGCGTCGCGATGCCCGAGGAGGTCGGCGGCGCGGGGCTGGGGATCACCGAGGCCGCGGTCATGATGCAGGCGGTGGCGGAGGCCGGTGGCGGCATGACCGCCGCGTCGTCGATCCACGGGCCGGTGTTCAGCCTCGAGCCGATCGATCTGTTCGGCACGGCGGAGCAGAAGCGGCGCATGATCCCGCCGGTCCTGTCCGGCGCCGAGAAGATGTGCTTCGCGGTGACCGAGCCGAACACGGGTCTGGACACCACTCAGCTCAAGACCTTCGCGAAGAGGGTCGACGGTGGTTATCTGGTCAATGGCGAGAAGATCTGGATCACCAACGCGCATGTCGCGGACCGGATGATGCTGCTCGCACGCACCACGCCGCTCGACGACGTGACGCGCAAGACCGACGGGCTGTCGCTGTTCTACACCCGGCTCGACCGCGACCATATCGAGCACCGCATCATCCCGAAGATGGGCCGGCATGCGGTGGGTTCGAACATGGTCTTCATCAACGACCTGTTCGTGCCCGAGGAAGACCGGATCGGCGAGGAGGGGCAGGGCTTCCGCATCATCCTCAAGGGCCTCAATCCCGAGCGCATCCTGCTGGGGGCGGAGGCGGTCGGGATTGGCCGCAACGCGATCGCGCGGGCGGCGCGCTATGCCCGCGAGCGGGTGGTGTTCGGGCGCCCGATCGGGATGAATCAGGGCATCCAGCACCCGCTCGCCAAATGCTGGGCGCAGCTGGAAGCGGCGAACCTGATGGTGATGAAGGCCGCCACCCTGTTCGACAAGGGCGAGGAGTGCGGGGTCGAGGCCAATGCCGGCAAATATCTGGCGGCGGAGGCGGCGTTCGAGGCGTGCCACACCGCGATGCTGACGCTGGGCGGCATGGGCTATGCGCAGGAATATCATGTCGAGCGGCTGCTGCGCGAAGTGCTGATCCCGCGCACCGCGCCGGTCAGCCCGCACATGATCCTGAACTTCCTGGCCGAAAAGGTGCTGGAGCTCCCGCGCTCTTACTGAGGACAAGATGATGACGACGGGGTTCAACGCGCGCTCCTGGCTGTTCGCGCCGGGCGACAGCGAGAGGAAGATGACCAAGGCGACGGAAGGCGATGCCGACATCGTCCTGATCGACCTGGAGGATGCTGTCGCGGAGGAGGCAAAGCCCGCCGCGCGCGCGCTGGTGCGTGAGTTCCTGACCGCCAATGCTGCGCAGCATGAACGGCTTTGGGTGCGGGTCAATCCGATGGACGGACCACATACGCTGGCCGATCTGGCGGCGGTGATGCCGGGCAAGCCGGGCGGGATCATGTTGCCCAAAGTCTATGGCCGCGCTGATGTGGAACGGCTCGACCATTATCTGTCAGCGTTCGAAGCGGCGAACGGGATCGAGGCGGGCGTGACCAAGGTGATCGTACTGGTCACCGAGACCGCAGAGGCGATGTTCCACACCGGCGATTACAAGGACGCGCCGCGCGTCGTGGCGCTGACCTGGGGGGCGGAGGATCTGGCGGACTCGATCGGCGCGAGCAGCAATCGCAATCCCGATGGCAGCTATGGCTTCACCTATGAACTCGCGCGGACGATGTGCCTGCTGGGTGCCGCGACCGCAGGCGTTGCGGCGGTCGAGACGATCCAGGGCGATTTCCGCGATCTGGAGGGGCTGAAAACGCGCGCGGAGAAGGTACGGCGCGACGGTTATCGCGGGATGCTGGCGATCCATCCGGCGCAGGTGCCGGTGATCAACGCCGCCTTCGCGCCGAACGCGGACGAGGTTGCCGAGGCGGAGGAGATCGTCGCGCTGTTCGCCGCCAATCCGGGCGTCGGCGCGATTGGGTGGAAGGGCGGGATGCTCGACCGCCCATACCTCTCGCGTGCTCAGAATCTGTTGCGGCTGGCGGGGCGGGGATGACGATCGACCTTGCCCGTCATGTGAAGCGCGGCGATCGCATCGTCATCGGTCAGGCGTGCGGCGAGCCGACGACATTGGTCGAAGCGCTGATCGCACAAGGGGCGAGCATCGGCGACCTGTCGGCATTCATCGCCACCAGCTTCTCCGGGCTGTTCACGCCGGAGACCGCCGACGCCTTTGCGCTGTCCAGCATGGGCGCGATCGGAGCGCTGCGGGGAATGGCGAAAGCAAACAGGCTGGGCATCGTGCCGTGCCATGTCAGCCAGATCGGGCCGATGATCGAAGCCGGCATCATCGGCTGCGACGTGGCGATGATTCAGGTCAGCCCGGCGGATGCAGACGGCCATCACAGCCTTGGCCTGATCGGTGACCATGTACTGGCGGCGGTCACGAAGGCGCGGGTAGTGATCGCCGAGATCAACGATCGCGTGCCGTTCGTGCCAGGCGAAATGCTGCACGCGTCGAAGATCGACCTCGCGGTGCCGGTCTCGCGCGATCCGGTCGAGGTCGCGGCGGCGAACGTGACGCCGACCGACGAAGCGATCGCGCGCCATGCCGCGGCCTATATCGGCGACGGTTCGGTGTTGCAGGTCGGCGTGGGTGGCGTCCCCGACGCGATCCTCCGCCTGCTGCGCGACCGCCGGGATTTGGGCATCCACTCGGGGATGCTGGGCGATGGCGTGGTCGATCTGATCGAGGCTGGTGTCGTCACCAATGCACGCAAGGCGATCGACGCCGGGGTGAGCGTCAATGGGGCCTTTATCGGCACGCGGCGGCTGTACGACTGGGCGCACCGAAATACTGCGGTCCGGTTGTGCAGCACGGCCTATACCCATGACGCTGCGGTGCTGGCGCAACTCGAGCGACTGGTGACGATCAATTCGGCGCTGGAGGTCGATCTGACCGGGCAGGTCAATGCCGAGCAATCGGGCAGCGCCTATCTGGGCGGTACGGGAGGTCAGGTCGATTTCGTGCGGGCTGGCGCGCGCTCGCCGGGCGGCCGGTCGATCATCGCGCTGGCCGCGACGGCCAAGGGCGGAACGATCAGCAAGATCGTGCCCGGGCTGTCCGGCCCGGTGACGACCGCGCGCAGCGATGTCGATGTGATCGTGACCGAATATGGCGCGGCGGAACTCAAGGGGCAGACGCTGGCCGAGCGCGCGCGGCGGCTGGTGGCGATCGCGCATCCCGACTTCCGCGAGGAACTGGATCGCGGGGCGTCCGCGATCCGGCAGCGAGGATTCTGACATGAGCGATCCCGTCCTGTTCGATGCGCGCGCCGATGGCATCGCGATCATCACGCTCAACCGGCCCGAACAGCGCAACGCGCTGGGCCGCGAGATCCGCGAGGGACTGTTCGACGCGTGGGACCGGTTCGAGCGCGATCCGGCGCTGCGCGTCGCGATCCTGACCGGGAGCGGCGAGAAGGCCTTTTGTGCGGGCGGCGACCTTAAGGAGATGGTCGAAACCGGCATGGCGATCCCGCCGCGCGACATGTTTCCGGTGCCGGGCGACAATATCGAGCTGAGCAAGCCGACCATCGCCGCCGTCAACGGCGTTGCGTTCGCGGGCGGGTGGATGATCGCGCAGGCATGCGATCTGTGCGTCGCGAGCACCAGCGCGCAATTTGCGATCACCGAGGTGAAGGTCGGGCGCAGTTCGCCCTGGGCCGCGCCGCTGATCCATATGATCCCGCAGCGGATCATGATGGAGATCATCCTGACCGGAAAGCCGATCACCGCGCAGCGCGCCTATGAGATCGGACTGATCAACCGGCTCGCCGAGCCAGGAGCGCTGCTGGAC
>DATIGZ010000196.1:0-11802 GCA_035481255.1 Sphingomonas sp.
GGGCCGCCGCCTCCCGCCAGTGTCCAAATGTGGCGTCAGACCGTCCCTTGCCCACATCCCCACCGTCATCCCGGCCCTTGTGCCGGGATCCACCCCTCAACCAGCTCTGCCGCCGCGGCTCCCGCCCTGCTGCCACAACCATTTTCCTACACGAACCAATTAGGTTAAATGTCCAGACTCCCATAACCAAAGGAGTCGACCATGAAACACGACCATCCCACCCCCGACACCACCGGCGACCCCCTCGAAACCTATACCCCCATTCCCCTCCGCGCCCGCCACGACGGCTGGACCGCGGATCGCCAGCGCGGCTTCCTGCGCGCGCTCGCCGATACCGGCTGCATCAGCGAGGCTGCGCACCTCACCGGCATCTCCCCGCGCTCGGCCTATCGCCTGCGCCATCATCCCGACGGCCGGGGCTTCGCCGCCGCCTGGGATCGCGCGCTTCAGCTTGCCGCCGCGCGGCTGATGACCACGGCCTATGAACGCGCGCTCAAGGGCGGCATCCGTGAGATGTGGCGGAACGGCAAGGTCGTCGCCGAGGTGCGCGAGCCGTCGGACCGCCTGCTGGTGTGGCTGCTCAACCGCTTCGCCGCGACCTATCACCACCCCACCGGCGCGCATTGGCAGAGCGTGATGCACTGGAGCACCGCCGCAGGCACGGGCCTCGACGCCGCGCTCGACACCCTCGCCGACAGCAATGTCCCCGCCGATCCACTCACCCCGGCCCATTATCATGCGCCACCCATCGATGATGGCCGCGAGGCGCTTTGCCCGCCCGATGCGGAGGATGACGACGACTATGATTATGCCGACGACTGACTCGCGCGCGTGTAGGACCGTGACTTTCGGGACTTTCGGGAGGCCGCGACGCCCCTCAGAGCCACAGCCCGACCGTGACCGTCTCGCCCTCGCCGACCCCGGCCGCCTTGCGCACCGCGGCCTTGACCGGGATCAGATAGCCGCCGCTCGTCTTGTGCGGAAAGGCGGAGGTTTCGAAGGGCGTGCCGTCGACGCTCGCCCGGATGCGAACGGAGCCGAACCCGCGTGCTCCGCCCAGCGCGCGCCGTTCGAAGCCCAGCGCGTGGATCGCGTCGGCCGCTTCGCCGGTGATGGTCACGAAATACCAGCTCGCCTTGGCCGGCGGCTCGGGCGTCCAGCGCCACAGCTGCGCCTCGACCTCGAACGAAGGATCGCCGTCATGCGTCATCCCGCCAGCCTAGCCGCGCCGCCCGTCCGCCGGAAGCCGCGATGCCCCGGCGCGGCGGCTCAATGCCACCGCGTCGGGGTCGCCGCGTCGGGCTTGGCGACGATCTGCCAGTCGTCGCGGTACAGGATCGTGCCCGGCCGGTGCGTCACATGACGCGTCACCGGCACGCCCAGCTCGTGCAGCAATGCCGCCAGCACATGGGCGTGCGCGATCATCGCGCGGGCGTCGTCGCGGAACCAGCAGATGCCGTGCGAACGCCAGCGCCGCTTCGACCGCACCTGAAAGGCGCCACGACGCGGCACCGGCAACTCGTCCTCGAACCAATGGATCTCGTGCCACAGGGCACGCGCGATGCTCTCGGGCGTGTCCGTGTCGCCGGCATGATAATAGGCCGGGCCGAACAGGCCACGGTCCACGCCGCGGCGGATCTCCCACCCCGGCGCGATGAAGCGCAGATACATGACGATGCTCCCCCGCGCGTCGCGCGGGACTTGTCGATTGTCGGAAAACGGGCCGGCCATCGGGCCGGCGGGCCTACACAGCCGTGGCTGGTCGCCGCGTTTCAGGGAGCGCGGAAACGATTTTGAACATGTCCGCCCTCCTCAATCGGGTCCGGCCAATCCGGACGAGCGCGCCGCCGTTAGCAGCATCGGGCGGGAAAATAAAGTCGCAGGCGAAACGATCAGCGCCGCAGCCACCGCCCGATCAGCGACCGGTCGCGCAATATCTCGCGCGCCGCATTGTGCCCCGGCGCTCCGGTCACGCCCCCGCCGGGATGCGTGCCCGCGCCGCACATGTACAGGCCGGCGATCGGTCCGCGATAATCGCCATGCCCCAGCACCGGCCGCGCCGCCCACAATTGGTCCAGCGACATGCGCCCGTGGAAGATGTCGCCATCGACCAGCCCGAATTTGCGCTCCAGATCGGTGGGCGAGTGGATCTGCCGCGCGATCACCGAGTCCCGGAAATTGGGCGCATGCTCGGTCAGCGTATCGATAATGTCGTCCGCCGCCGCCTCGCGCTCATCGTCCCAGCTTCGGCCATTGGGCAGGGTCGGCGCGAAATGCTGGCAGAACAGGCTCGCGACATGCGCGCCCGGCGGGGCGAGGCTGTCGTCGACAAGGGAGGGGATGGTCATCTCCACCACCGGCGCGTTCGACCAGCCATAGGTCACCGCGTCGGCATGCGCGCGGTCCATATAGTCCATGGTCGGCGCGATGATGATTCCGCTGCGGTGGTGCTCCCCGTCCTTGCCCGGCAACACGGTGAAGTCGGGCAGCTCGGACAGTGCGACGTTCATGCGGAAGCTGCCCGATCCGGTCTTGAACCCAGCGATCCGCCGCCGGAAATCATCGTCCAGGTCGCTCGCGTCGATCATCTGGCGGTACAGCAAAGCCGGGCCGATATTGGCCGCGACCACCGACGCCGCGATCTCCTCGCCGCTCGCCAGCCGCACCCCGGCGACCTTGCCGCCGTCGACCAGCACCCGGCTGACTGGCGCCTCCAGACTGATCTCGACCCCGGCCTCGCGCACCGCGTCCGCCATGTACCCGGTGATCGCGCCCATCCCGCCGATCGGGTGGCCCCATGCGCCCTTCTTGCCGTTCACCTCGCCAAAGACGTGGTGCAGCAGCACATATGCCGATCCCGGTGCCGACGGCCCGGCGAAATTGCCGACCACCGCGTCGAACGCGAACGCGGCCTTCACATGCTCGTTCTCGAACCACTGGTCGAGGAACTCGCGCGCCGACTGGACGAACAGGGCGAGGGCGTCGCGCTGCCCGGCGATCGGCATCTTCGCCAGCTCGCGGCCCTGTGCGGCGGCGGCGAGCAGCGCGGCGATCCCGCCCCCGGCATTGGGCGGGGTCTTGAGCGCCATCGCCCGCAGCATGTCCGCGACCCGCTCCAGCGCCTCCTCATATCCGGAGAGCGCGGCGGCATCCTTTGGTGAGAAGCGCGCGAACTCCGCCCGCGTCCGTTCCGCCCCGCCGCCAAGGATCAGATGCCCGTTGTCGAGCGGGAAGAAGTTGCTGACCGGCCGCTCGATGACGCGATACCCGCGCTCGGCGAGCTTCATGTCGGCGATGACCCTCGGCTGGAGGAGGCTGACCGTGTAGCTCGCCGCCGAATTGCGGAAACCGGGGTGGAACTCCTCGGTCACCGCCGCGCCGCCGACTACCGCGCGCCGTTCCAGCACCCGCACCTTCAACCCCGCTCTGGCGAGGTAGAAGGCGCAGACAAGGCCGTTATGGCCCCCGCCGATGATCAGCGCGTTGTAGCGGGCGGTCACCTCAGCGGATCACTTGGACAGCTCGGCCACCACCCGCCGGAAATAGGTGACGGCCGGTGCCAGCTCGCTCAGCGGCGTGCGTTCGTTCAGGCCATGGGCGAACTGGTCGGACTGCTTCATGAAGATCGGCGCGATGCCGTAGCTCGGCACCCCGCGGCCGCGGAAATGCATCGAATCGGTCGCCCCGGCCGACATGCTCGGGATGACCTTCACTGTGGGGAAACGGGCATGGATGCCGTCGGTCACCGCCTTCATCACATCGGCCCGCAATGGCGAGGCGGGGCCGGGCTTGCCGCCGCTGTCGTCCTTGACGATCGTCAGGCTCGGCTCGGCGGCGATCTCCTTGAGCTTCGCTTGGATGCTCTCGATCGAATTGCCGGGGAAGATGCGGCAATTGATGTTGGCGGTGGCGCGCTGGGGCAGGGCGTTCTGAGCGTGGCCGGCATTGACCATCGTCGGGACGCAAGTGGTGCCGATCTGCCCGACCAGTCCGTAATTGGCGCGCAGCACCTTGAGCGCCGCTTCGTCCTGCGGATTGGTCAGGAACGCGCGGATCGCCGCGGCGTCCTCGGGCTTGGCGGTCTCCGCCGCGACGGCGAGCGATGCCTTGGTGATCTCGTTCACCTCCGGCGCGAACTTGTAGTTGCCGATCCGCTCCAGCGCCCGGGCCAGCGTGACGATCGCGTTGACCGGGCGCGGCGCGCTCGAATGCCCGCCGGGATCGGTGATGGTCAGGGTGAAGTCGGCATAGGTCTTCTCCGCCGCCTGAAGCCCGTAATATTCGGCCTTGCCCTCGGGCGAATAGCGCCCGCCGCCGGCATCGATGTTCAGCAGCAGCTCGAGGCCGGTATATTTCTCCGCCAGCGCGGCGGTGGTCTTCATGTCGGTTTCCTCGTCGCCCGACCCCATGAAGACGATGTCGCGCTTCGGCTTGAACCCGTCCTTCTTCAGCTGGATCAGCGCCGCGACCATCGCCGATACGCTGAACTTATTGTCGGTCGAGCCACGGCCGAAGATATAACCATTCTCGATGATCGGGGTGAACGGATCGCGCTCCCAGTCCTTGGGATCGGCGGCGACGACGTCCATATGGCCGATGATCCCGATCGGCTTCAGAGTGCCGGGCTTGGCGGTGCCGCGATAGCGGGCGACGAGCATCGCCGTGCCGTCCCGCTGCTCAACCGTCACGTCCTCGGCGGCGAACCCGCCGGCGACCAATGCGTCGCGCAGATAATTTGCATAGTCGGGCGTCTGGTTGCCGGGGCCGGCGACGGTGCGGAACGCGATCGCTCGCTTGAGCAGTTCCAGCGCCTGTGCGTCCGCTTCGGGCGCCGCCTTCTGGGCGTTCGCGACACCCGCCGCCGCCACCGTCATCGCCAACACCGCAATCATCGTCCGCATACGCTGTCCCCTCGCTGTTTTGCGCGCAGGCTAGAGGCGCGAACGCGGATCAGCAATGCGCGTCAGGCGTCATTTCAACCGCTGCGCGTGCCAGGCGACATGTTCGGGCAGGAAGCTGGAGGTGAAGTAATAGCTGTGATCGTAGCCGGGCTGCATGCGCAGGGTCAGATCGATCCCGGCATCCTTGCACGCCTTCTCCAACAATTCGGGCTTCAACTGCTCAGTCAGGAACGCGTCGGCATCGCCCTGATCGACCAGCAGCTCGGGGACCTTGAGTCCGTCCTCGATCATCGCGCAGGCATCATAGGCGCGCCAATCCTCGTGATTGCCGCCCAGATAGCCGGTCAGCGCCTTCTCGCCCCACGGGCACTGGCTCGGCGCGCAGATCGGCGCGAACGCGGAGACCGAACGGAACCGGTCGGGGTTGCGCAGGCCAATCGTCAATGCCCCGTGCCCGCCCATAGAATGGCCGGTGATGCCCTGACGCGACAGATCAGCGCAGGCGAACTCGCGCAGGATCAGCGCGGGCAGTTCGTCCTCGATGTACGAGCGCATCCGGTAATTGGCTGCCCACGGCTCCTCCGTCGCATCGACATAGAAGCCCGCACCCTTGCCGAAGTCATAGCCCTCATCATCGGGCACCTCGTCGCCGCGGGGCGAGGTGTCCGGCGCGATGAAGATCACGCCATGCTCCGCGCAGGCCGCGCGATACTCGCCCTTCTCGGTGACGTTGGCATGAGTGCAGGTCAGGCCCGAAAGATACCAGAGCACCGGCAGCTTCGCGCCTTCCGCATGATCGGGGACGAAGGCCGAAAAGGTCATCGGCGTACCGGTGGTCGCGCTCGCATGCCGGTACACGCCCTGCGTGCCACCATGCGCCTTGTTGGTCGAAAGCGTTTCGAGGGTCATCTGAACACCAAAGTCCGGTTGCCGTTGAGGAACAGGCGCCGCTCGCCCAGCGCGTCCACGGCGCGGGCGAGTACCTGCGCCTCGATGTCGCGGCCGATGCGGATCAGGTCGTCGACCGAATCCCGGTGGTCGACCCGTTCCACCGCCTGTTCGATGATCGGCCCTTCGTCGAGGTCGCTGGTCACGAAATGCGCGGTCGCGCCGATCAGCTTCACCCCGCGGTCGTGCGCGCGATGATAGGGCTTGGCGCCCTTGAAGCCGGGCAGGAAGCTGTGGTGGATGTTGACGCACCGCCCCGCCAGCCGGTCGGCGAATTCGGGCGTCAGCACCTGCATATAGCGGGCGAGGATGAGGTACGGCGCGCCGGCCTCCGCCATCACCGCCTCGATCCGCCGTTCCTGCGCGGCGTTGTCGCCGTCCTCGACGGGCAGATGGTGATACGGCACGCCGTGCCATTCGGTCAGGCCGCGCAGCTTGTCGTGGTTGGAGACGACCGCGGCGATCTGCGCCGACAGCGTCCCCGATTGCTGGCGGTGGAGCAGGTCGTTGAGGCAGTGCGAACCCTTCGACACCGCGACCACGAGGCGAGGCTTCTCGCCGCTCGCCGACAGCCCCCAGTCGAGCTCGAACTGGGCGGCGACCGGGGTGAACGCGGCGACCAGCGCCTCGCGGCCCTCGGGAAACTCCGGTCCGCCCGATGTGAAGACGACGCGCATGAAGAAGCGCCCCGTCTCCAGATCGGCATATTGCTGGCTGTCGAGGATGAAGCCGTCGTTCCGTGCCAGGAACCCGCTCACCCCCGCGACGATCCCAACCCGGTCCGCGCAGGTGAGGGTGAGGATCCAGCCGGTTTCGCTCATGCAGGCATCCGGTACATTGCGCACACCTTGTTCCCCGCCGGATCGCGGAGATACGCCAAATACAGCTTGCCGAACCCGCCCTCGCGCACGCCCGGCGGATCCTCGATCGCGGTGCCGCCATGCGCGAGTCCCGCGGCGTGCCACGCATCCACCGCTTCCGGGCCGGCCGCCGCAAAGCCCACCGTGCCGCCATTGGCGTGGCAGGCGGGCTGGCCGTCGATCGGGTTGCTCAGCATGAAGACGCCGCCATTGTGCATGTAGAAGGCGCGCCCCTTGGGGTCGGTGCGGCCGGGCTGAGCGCCGAGCGCGCCGAGCGTGGCATCATAAAACGCCTTGGACGCCTCGACGTCGTTGGCGCCCAGCATGACGTGACTGAACATGGCTCCTCTCCTTCTTGGTCAGTAGACCACGACGCTGCGGATCGACTCGCCCGCGTGCATCAGGTCGAACCCCTTGTTGATCTCCTCGAGGCTCAGCACATGGGTGATCATCGGGTCGATCGCGATCTTGCCGTTCATATACCAGTCGACGATCTTGGGCACGTCGGTACGCCCTCTGGCGCCGCCGAACGCGGTGCCCTTCCACACCCGGCCGGTAACGAGCTGGAACGGGCGCGTCGCGATCTCCTTGCCCGCTTCCGCCACTCCGATGATGATGCTCTCGCCCCAGCCGCGATGGCAGCATTCCAATGCCGTGCGCATCACCTCGGTATTGCCGGTCGCGTCGAAGCTGTAGTCGGCGCCGCCGTCGGTCAGCGCCAGCACCTCGGCGATCACCTCGTCGCGGCTCTTGCCCTTGCCGTTGATGAAATGGGTCATGCCGAATTTGCGGCCCCATTCCTCGCGATCGGCGTTGATGTCGACGCCGACAATGACGTCCGCACCGACCATCTTCGCGCCCTGAATGACATTAAGGCCGATGCCGCCCAGGCCGAACACCACGACCTTTTCGCCCACCTGCACCTTGGCGGTGTTGACCACCGCGCCGACGCCGGTGGTGACGCCGCAGCCGATATAGCAGCTGGTCTGGAACGGCGCGTCCTGGCGGATCTTGGCGACCGCGATTTCGGGCAGCACGGTGAAGTTCGAGAAGGTCGAGCAGCCCATGTAATGGAAGATCGGCTGGCCCTTGTAGGAAAAGCGCGTGGTCCCGTCCGGCATCAGCCCCTTGCCCTGCGTCGCGCGTATCGCGGTGCACAGGTTGGTTTTGCCCGAGAGGCACGACTTACACTGGCGGCATTCGGGGGTGTAGAGCGGGATGACATGGTCGCCCGGCTTCACGCTGGTCACGCCGGCGCCCACCTCGCGCACGATTCCCGCGCCTTCATGACCCAGTACGGACGGGAAGATGCCCTCGCTGTCGAAGCCGTCGAGCGTATAGGCGTCGGTATGGCAGATTCCCGTCGCCATGATCTCGACCAGCACCTCGCCGGGCTTGGGCCCTTCCAGATCGAGCTCGACGATCTCGAGCGGCTTCTTCGCCTCGAATGCGACGGCTGCGCGGGTCTTCATGGAATGGGGCCTCCTTACTGTCCCGCGCTCTTTGGCAAGGGACGCGCGGAGGCGCCAGCCCGATCTCACCGCTACCCGTCGCGGGCGCTCAGATTACCTCCATCTCGGCCTTGTAATGATGCCATGCAAGGATCGCCGCCGCGCCGCGATGCGGGCGCCACGGCTCGGCGATCTCGCGGGTCAGCTTCTCCGACGGACGCTCGGCGTGTCCCATGATCCGCCCGATCTCGATCTGCACCGCCAGATCGCCCGCCGGCCAGATATCGGGCCGTCCCTCGGCGAACAGCAGGTAGATCTCCGCCGACCAGCGCCCGATGCCTTTGATGCGGACCAGCTGTGCGATCGCTTCCTCATCGTCGGCGGAAAGGTGGGCGAGGTCGAGCCGTCCGCTCGTCACCTCGTCCGCGAGACTGCGGGCATAGCTCGCTTTCTGCCGCGAAAGGCCCGCAGCGCGCAGATCCTCATCGCTGGCGGCGGCGACGATTTCGGGTTTGGTCAGGTCGCCAAGGCCGGCGGCCAGCTTGTTCCAGATCGACGCGGCTGCCGCGACGCTCACCTGCTGGCCGACGATCGTGCGCAACAGCGTCTCGTAGCCACGGTCGCGGAGGCGCGGTTCGGGGTAGCCGACACGGCCGACCGCCGCCGCGATCAGCGGCTCGGACGCGGCAAGGGCGTCAAGCGCGGTGCGAAGCTGTTCGGCGCTCAGGCCCATGCGATGATTTCCTCAAGAACGAAGCGTTGCCGGAGGGAAACTTGAAAGCCGCGCCGTTCCCCGGCATTGGCGCGGCAGAGACAGGAGAATCCAATGCCCAAGCTTATCGTCGTCACGCGCGAAGGAGAAGAACGCGAAGTCGAAGGCGAAGTGGGCCTGAGCGTCATGGAAGTGATCCGGGACAATGGGTTCGACGAATTGCTCGCGTTGTGCGGCGGCTGCTGCTCGTGCGCGACCTGCCACGTCCATGTCGATCCGGAATTTGCGGGCAAACTGACGCCGATGAGCGAGGACGAGAACGACCTGCTCGACAGTTCGTCCGACCGTGACGACCGCTCGCGCCTGTCGTGCCAGATTCAGTTCACCAGCGCGCTGGACGGCCTCAAAGTGACGATCGCCGCCGAGGATTGATCCCGGCGCGCCGCCCCTCAGGACAGCGGCGCGATCTTCACCACCGCCATCGGCGCGTCCTTGGTCAGCGGGGTCGCCTTCCACGTCACGGTCTTGCGACCATTCGTACTGGTCGCGCCGTCCTCGTTGTTCTGGCTCACCAACTCGCCGTCAGTGACGAGGGTGAAGGTGCCGTCGAGTTTCGCCTTGCTGTCGTCGCCCTTGCCCTTGGCGGGCGAATCATCGTCGCCGAACGCGGGCGCCTTGACCCGGACCTGATCCTTGCCGCGCATCTCGAGCACCACGAAGGGAAAGATTACCTCGGCGTCGAGATTGTACGGCCACAGGAAATTGTGGGTGAGCTTGCCGCTGATCTGATAGTCGATCAGGAACACGCCCTTGCCCTTGTAGGTAACGGAGCGGTAGCCGGCTTCCCTGGTCAGCGCTTCGCCGATCGCCTTGAACTTGGCTTCCTTCTTGGCTGCCTCCTCGGCCGAATCCGCTTTCCCGGTCTCTTCGGCCGCATCCTCGTCCTGCCACGCCGCCGCCTGAAGCAGCGCGGTGTTGCTGGTTTCCTTCTTGTCCTTCTCGTCGTCCTTGAAGGCGTCGCCCATGCCCTTGGCCATCTCGCCGGCGAGGTCGACCGCGATCACCTCGCCCTGATAGCTGAAGGTGAAGCTGCGGTCGGCGAGGAGGGTGAGCGAAGAGGTGAACTTGCCCGGGCTGAACGCGCAGCCGACCAGTACCAGCGGCGCGATCAGCACCAGCGCGATGCCTTTGAACCGTTCGAACATCGCTTTCCCCCTCTGGTGCCTCAGCGCGAGACCGCGGCGTAGAGCGCGATCGCGGCGGCGTTGGATACGTTCAGGCTCTCGACCTTAGGAGAGATCGGCAGCCGTGCAAGTTCGTCGCAATGCTGCGCGGTGTTGTGGCGCATGCCCTCGCCCTCGGCGCCCAGCACCAGCGCCGGGCGGGTGTCGCCCATCACTTCCGCCAGCGTGCCCTTGGCCTCTCCCGCAAGGCCGATGCGCCAGAAGCCGGCCTCGCCGATCTCGTCGAGCGCGCGGGCAAGATTAACCACCCGGACCCATGGCACGATCTCGAGCGCGCCGGATGCCGAGCGCGCCAGCGTCCCCGATTCGGGCGGCGTATGCCGATCGTGCGTGACGATCCCCAGCGCATCGAATGCCGCGGCTGACCGAAGGATCGCGCCGACATTGTGCGGATCGGTGACGTGGTCCAGCACGAGCAGCGGCCGCCGGTCGTCGGCGCCCTGCTCCAGCAGATCGCCCAGCCAGATATCTTCCAGCGGATCGACTTCGATGACGATGCCCTGATGTGGTGCATCGCCGGGCACCATCCGGGCAAGGTCCGCCACGTCGGCATAGGTGATCGGCAGCACCGGCGGCAGCTCGAGCGCCGCCAGCGCCTCGCGCGTGCCCCATACCTTGCGCACCGTCCGCTCCGGATTGGCCAGCGCCGCGGTCACGGCGTGGCGGCCCCAGAAACGGGGGCGGTTGCTATTGCCTGAATTGCCCGAGGGGCGATGCCCGCGACGTAGTCCCTTGCTCATCGCGAGACGCTAGGCGGCACAAATCTCCCGCGCAAGGCGTTGACAGGGGCGGTGCGCTTCGGCAATGGCGCCCACTCGCTTCGGCGTGCCGCATGGAAGGGTGGCCGAGTGGTTAAAGGCAGCAGACTGTAAATCTGCCCGCGTGAGCGTACACTGGTTCGAATCCAGTCCCTTCCACCATCCCCCTGGCGGGATATGCTGCGAGCCATGGGCGGGTATAGCACAATGGTAGTGCAGCAGCCTTCCAAGCTGAATACGCGGGTTCGATTCCCGCTACCCGCTCCACCCATTTCCTGAATGAAGTCGGTGACTTAGCGATTCGCGCCCGGCTTCCACAACACATCGCCGCCGCGGCCGAGGTTGGCCTCTCGCGCCAGCACGAACAACAGGTCCGACAGCCGGTTGAGATAGGCGAGCGCCTGCGGGTTCAGCGAAACCTCGCGCGATGCCGCGACCGCGCTACGCTCGGCCCGGCGCGCGACCGCGCGAGCGAGGTGGATCGCGACCGCCGCTGCTGACCCGCCGGGCAGGATGAAGCTGCGCAGCGGCTCGAGTTGAGCATTGGCCGCATCGATCGCCGTTTCGATCCGCGTGACCTGCGCGGGGACGATGCGCAACGCCATTTCGGAAGGCGTGAAATCCTCGCCCGGCGTGGCGAGGTCCGCGCCAAGGTCGAACAGGTCATTCTGCACGGTTTCGAGCAGATCGGCGGGATAGCCGGCGCCGATCGCCGCGATCGCGACTCCGATCGCGCTGTTCGCCTCATCGACGTCGCCGATCGCCGCCATGCGCGGATCGTTCTTGGCGACGCGCGATCCGTCGACCAGCCCGGTGGTGCCATCGTCGCCGGTGCGCGTGTAGATCTTGTTGAGCTTGACCATTTGCTGGGTTCCGCACCGGCCCGCTCCCCCACCCGGCCACCCAGCGCCAGTATCCTATGGGTGGC
>DATIGZ010000197.1:0-3387 GCA_035481255.1 Sphingomonas sp.
GCGCGGCGCCGGGGCCGAAGCGCTGATCGTCGACGACGAAAGTCACCTTCGCGCCGTCGCCCGCCAGCAGCAACCCGACCGCGAGCGAGTACCACGGCACGGGCGTGCCGAGCCATGGCGAGATCACGACGCAGACGCTGATGCCGTCGCCGCGCAACGGTGTTTGAGCGAGATAGTCGCGGACCACCCCACGCATCCGGCCCGCCGAGCCGGCCCATGCGATCGGATTCCATCCGACCGCGCGCTTGATCCCGGCGATGATGCTCATTGTGATTGCCTGATTTCCGCGGCGGGCGCCCATGCACCGCCTGTTCGCCGCGGGCCTTGGCAGCATAACCGTGACGGCGCAATGATATGGCGCATCGTCAGCGGGCCACCCCACCGCGTTGCGGGACGAATGCCAGCGCCCGGTCGACGATCGGCTTCGCCCCCGCCGCCGAGACATGATCGTCGTCGAAATAGTAGAGAGTGCCGTCCGCCTGAATCATGCAGCGCCCTTTCAGGCGCGTGTCGCAGAAGATGTCGGCGGGCTTCACGCGGTACAGGTTCGGCGCGGCCGCCGCGTCGAGCGCGGTGATCGCGGCGCGGTTGCGCGCAAGGAAGCGGTCATGCGCGGTGCTGATCGTCTCCGGCGCACGGCCGCCGCGGCCGATCGCCACCATGTTGAGACGCGCGGGCAGCCAGCCCGCCTCCGGCACGGGGTAGAGGGCAATGGTCGGCTTCTTCGCCGCCAGCCGTTCGAGATAGGCGCGCACCGCCGCGGCCTTGGGCGACGCGGCGTCGCTGACCATGCCGCCGGATGCGATCGTCAGGTTGCGGCGATAGGGGGCATCATCCTCGATCCCGCCTTCGCCATTGTCGAACCACGGCAGATCGATCGCACCGTCCATCGGATAGAAGCGCATCGTCCAGCGGATCGCGACGATCACCGCATCGATCCCCTCCGCGGTAACGCGCGCCTCCATCGCTTCGTTGGCGGCGGCGCAGCGCGCACGATAGCCGGCATCGACCGGCTCGCGGCTGTCGAAGATTCCGGGAACCGGATGGCAGGCGGTGTGAACCAGGATGCCCGCCTGCCCGCGGCGCTTGAGCTCGGCGTCGAGCGTCGGGCCGATCGCATAGGCGTGCGAATCGCCGACCAGCGCCACGCTCGGCGCCTTGCCCGCGACGCCGAGGTTGCAGACGAAGATGCCCTCGCCCGCCGCCGGACAGCCTTCGATCATCGACTTTTCGGGCGCGATCAACGGCAGATCGGCGGCGGCGATGCGCGACGGTGCGCCCTTGCTGAGCGCCAGCCCGGCGCCGACCACGATGAAGAACAGCGATCCGGCGGCCGACATGGCGAAGATCGCGCGGCGGCTGAAATTGCCGCGGTTGCGGAACGGCGCCTCGACATAGCGCCATGACAGCCATGCCAGCGCGAGCGATGCCACCGCGAGCAGCAGGTAGATCCATAGCGGCAGATGCCCCGGCGCCATCAGCCGGGCATAGGCGAACAGCGGCTGGTGCCAGAGATAGGCGCTGTACGAGATCAGCCCGACCCACAGCATCGGCCGCAGCGTCAGCAGCCTGCCCGTCGCGGTCTCCGGGCTGGTGAAGGCGAGGATCAGCATCGTGCCGAGGATCGGCGGCAACGCGGTCACGCCCGGAAAGCGCGTATTCTCGTCATAGAGGAACACGGGCACGAGGATCAGCGCCAGGCCAAGCATCCCTGCAACCTCACGCCAGCTGCGCTTCGCGCGCATGAAGTCGACGCCAGCGACGCCCGCCGCGGCAAGCAGCGAACCTGCCAGCAGCTCCCACGCACGCGAGGGCAGCAGGAAGAAATTGACCAGAGGCTGGCGCGTGGTGAGGAACACGCTGATCGCGAACGACGCCGCTGCGATGAACGCAATCGCGGCGATCGTCCGCTTGAGCCCGAAGCGCAGCAGCACCGCGATCAGCAGCGGGAAGACGACGTAATACTGCTCCTCGATGCCGAGGCTCCAAGTGTGGAGCAACGGCTTGAACTCGGCCGCGCCGCCGAAATAGCCGCTGGTGCGCCAGAACAGCACGTTGGACACGAACAGCGGCACCGCGACCAGACTCTGGCCGAAATTCTCCAGCTCGCCGGGCAGCATCCACCACCACGCGAACGGCACGCACAGCAGCATGACGAAGAACAGAGCGGGCAGGATTCGCCGCGCGCGCCGCTCGTAGAAACCGGCGAGCGTGAACCGCCCGCTCATCCGTTCCTCAAGGATGATCGACGTGATCAGATAGCCCGAGATGACGAAGAACACGTCGACGCCGACATAACCGCCGCCAAAGGCGCTGATGCCCGCGTGGAACAGGATGACCGGCAGCACCGCGACCGCGCGAAGGCCGTCGACCTCGGGCCGGTAGCCCCGGCCACCGGGATGGTGCGCGGTCGGCTTCTCGCCGGGGATCTGGCCGGGGATGTTGCTCACTTGGTGCAGCCGAGCTTGAGGAAATCGGCTTCGCGCACCGCCGGATCGCGCGCCAGCACGGTGCCGCCGGCATGGCCTCGATATTTCGCGGCAAAGTCGGCAAGATACCGCGCATCGACCTGCTTGCGCACCGCCGGATCGGCCGCCGCCATCTGGATCAGCGTGCGGGCATAGGTGACGTCACCGCCATGCAGGCCGTCGATGAACTCGCAATCGGTGCTGCCCGGGATCTTCGCCGGATCGGCGAAGTCGAAGAACGGGATGTCGCCAAGGCAGGCCTGAAGCTGGCCATAGCCATCCGCGATATAGGCGTAATCAGGTTGCGACAAACGCTGCCAGACCCGATCGGCAAACGGCGGCGCGACCACCGCGACCGCGCTACCCGCGGCGCGCAGCTTCTTCACCGCCACGCAGATACGCCCGACAAGGCGAGGGTCAGCGCGCGTATTGCGCTGGAAATTCTGCTTGTCGCCGTCGATCCGCGCGAAGGTCAGCGCGAATTTCTCGTCATAGCCGCCCGCGCCGGTGAGATTGTAATATTGGCTGCCATCCTTCGCGAACCCCTCATTCCGGGCGATCGCGTGGATGCCGAGGTTGGGCGAACGAAAGCTCTCCGCGATCCAGTTACCCCCGCGCAGCGCCTTTGCCCCCGCCCACAGCATGTCCGCCGAGACGTAGCGCGGATAGTCCGGAACAGGCCCCTGATTGTCGGTGTAGCGCGCGTTGAACAGCCACGGATCGACATAGACGATCGCGAGTTCGGGCCGTTTCGCCGCCCTGGCGACATGATCCGCGACGGTCTCCAGATTGCCGAGATTGTTGACCGCTCCGCCCAGCGTCACGAACGGCGCGCTGAAGAATTTGGCACGGACCTCCATCGCGCGGCTCGAACCGATCGCCACCGTCATCGGCTGCTGACGGTCGAACAGCATCAGCT
>DATIGZ010000198.1:0-2774 GCA_035481255.1 Sphingomonas sp.
GCGGCGGACTGGCCGAGCGGCTGGCCAGACCGGCGGTCGATCTGCGGCAGGGCATCTATGCCCGGCGCGCGACGGGCGGCAGCAACTGGCTGAAGCGGCTCGGCTGGGTCGCCGCGGCGGGGATCACGGCGCATACGCTGATCGCCGCGGCGGACACGGTGATGTTGCGAACGATCGCTGAGCGGCGCGCGGACGATACGCGCGCGGCGGTGGCGCAGGCCGCGCCGGGCGCCAGTCTGGGCGAGGATCTGCGAGTCAGCGTTGCCGACATGCTGCCGCCGCCGGGCGCCGCGGGGAGCCAGTTCGTGCCGCTGGTCACGCGAACGTCCAACGCGCTGGCGCCACTGTCGAGCGCGGTGACGGCGCGATCGATGCGGTTTGAAGGGAATGCGCTGGTGATGGAGATCGAGCCGGGCGAGCCGGGGCTTGCCGGGCGGGTGCGTGACGCGATGCGCGCGGCGGGCGTGAATGCCGAAGTCGCGGCGGGGCAGGACGGCGCGGTGCGCCTGACGGTGCGGGCATGAGCGCGATCCGTATCACCCGCAGTCCGACGCTGGACGCGTGGGGCACCCGAATCGGCCAGTGGTGGGCGGGGCTCAGCTCCCGCGAGCGCTGGATGGTCGGCACGCTGGGCGGGATCGTCGCGGCGCTGGCGCTGGTCTTTCTGGTGGTGAAGCCGTTGCAGGCGGCGCGCGCCGGGGCGCTGGCGGATATCCGTACCTATGAAACGCTGACGGCGCGCGTGCGCGCGGCCGGGATACTGGTCCCGCAGGGCGCGAGGCCGCAGGTCCGCCAGGGCGCGCCCGCCGACGCGGCCCAGGCGGCCGCCGCCGATGCCGGGGTCGCCGCGACCATCGCGCCGGGCGGGGCGGGGCTGACCGCGCAGGTCGCTGAAGCGCCTTATGAGGCGGTGGTCGGCTGGATCGCCGATGTCGAGCGGACGACGCCGCTGCGCGCGCGCCGCGTCGATCTGCGCAAGGGCGGCGCTGCGGGGCGGGTGAGCGCGAGCGTGGAGTTCGCGCAATGAGCGTGGCCGAAGCCGAGGTGGCGTCGCTGCCGTACAGCTATGCGCGGCGCGCGGGCGTGGTGCTGCGTGCCGGGACGGTCGGGCTGGAATGCGTGCATCGGCCCGACGCCGCGCTCGATGCGCTGCTCGAGGTGCAGCGGATCGCGCCCGCGGTGCGCTTCGTGGCGGTCGATGACGCGGCCTTCGATCAGGCGCTCGCGGCGAGCTATTCGGGCAGCGCGGGCGCGGCGGCCGAGTTCGATCTGGGCGGGATGGACCTTGCGACGCTGGCGGACAGCGTGGCGGCGGTGGACGACCTGCTCGACACGCGCGACGACTCGCCCGTCATCCGCCTCATCAACGCGCTTCTGCTGGAGGCGGTGAAGGAAGGCGCGTCGGACGTGCATGTCGAAACGCAGGAAAAACGCGTCGTCGTGCGCTTCCGCGTCGACGGCGTGCTGCGCGACAAGCTGGAACCGCGGCGCGAGCTGGCACCGTTGCTGGTCAGCCGAATCAAGGTGATGGCGAAGCTCGACATCGCCGAGAAGCGCGTGCCGCAGGACGGGCGCGTGACGTTGCGCATCGGCGGGCATGATGTCGACGCGCGCGTCTCGACGCTGCCCACGCAGCATGGTGAGCGGGTGGTGATGCGCCTGCTTGAGAAGGGCTCGCTCAAGCTCGACCTCGAGCATCTCGGCATGAGCGCGCGTGACCGTGAGGTGTTCGCGCGGCTGCTCGAGCGGCCGCACGGAATGCTGCTGGTCACCGGGCCGACGGGATCGGGCAAGACGACCAGCCTCTATGCCGCGCTTCAGCGGCTGAACGACCGCAAACGCAACATCATGACGGTGGAAGATCCCATCGAATATGAACTTGCCGGGATCGGCCAGACTCAGGTCAACGCGCGGACGGGCATGACCTTTGCCCGCGGGTTGCGCGCGATCCTGCGTCAGGACCCGGACGTGATCATGGTCGGCGAAATCCGCGATCAGGAGACGGCGGAGGTCGCGGTGCGATCGGCGATGACGGGGCATTTCGTGCTCTCGACGCTGCACACCAACAGCGCGGTGGGATCGGTGACGCGGCTGATCGACATGGGGGTCGAGCGCTATCTGCTCGCGCCGATGCTGGTCGGGCTGGCGGCGCAGCGGCTGGTGCGGCGGTTGTGCCCGAGCTGCCGGCGCGAGGACATCGCGAGCGAGGGCGATGCGATGCTGCTCGGCGGCGCGCTCAAGGCGGGCGAGCCGGTATGGCGCGCGGTCGGCTGCGACGACTGCCATGACGACGGCTATCGCGGGCGCGCGGGCCTCTATGAGGTGGTGCCGGTCGACGAGCGCTTCCAGGCGATGATCCATGACGGCGCGTCCGAAGCCGAGATCGAGGCACATGCCCGGAAGGGCAGCCCGGCGCTGCTCGACGACGGCGTGGCCAAGGTGAAGGCCGGGGTGACCACGGTCGAGGAAGTCGCGCGCGTGGTGCGGGAAGAGGCCTGATGCCCGCCTTTGCCTATCGCGCTGCCGATCGCGGTGGAACCGAGAAGAAGGGGCTGATCGAGGCGGCGAGCCCCGCGGCGGCGCGCGCGATGCTGCGTGAGCAGGGACTGCTGCCGCTGGCGGTCGATGCGGCGGCGGAACGGCGGTCGATCGGGAGCATCAAGCTGCCCGGACTCGGCCGCTCGGGCATGACTTCGCGTGAGCTGGCGACGGCGACACGGCAGATCGCGACGCTGGTCGGATCGGACATTCCGGTCGAGGAAGCGCTACGGCTC
>DATIGZ010000199.1:0-2419 GCA_035481255.1 Sphingomonas sp.
CGCCTGAAGGCGTCGCCGCCGGTGCCAACCAGTCGGCGACCCCCGCGGCCGCGCCGGGCATGAAGCAGAGCGACAGCTTCGCGCGCAGCTACGACAACGCCAAGGAAATCTCGGTCACCCGTGCCGCGCCGGGCAACATCAAGCGGCTGTCGGTCGCCGTGCTGCTCAAGGAAGAGCCGGGCAAGCCGCGCGGCCAAGTCGAGATCCGCCAGATCGACGAGCTGGTGAAGGCGGCGGTCGGCTTCAACGCCGCGCGTCAGGATCAGGTGACCGTGGTCAGCCGCAAGTTCAGCACGACCGCCGATGCGGCGAGCGAGGGCCCTGCCTTTTACGAGAGCGGCTGGTTCGCGATGGTCGCGCGCAACGTCACCGCCGTGGTGATCGCGCTGCTGGTGCTGCTGCTGGGCGTTCGCCCGCTCGCCAGAGCGCTGCTCAAGAAGCGCGAGGATACCAACCGCGGCGGCGCGCTGCCGATGGGTGGCGCGGACGGCGTTGCGATGCCGGCGCCGGTCAGCGCCGAGATGCTGGGAGCCGGTGGCGTGCCGCTCGGGGAACGAGTTGGGCTGGTGCGCGATTTCACCCGCGACAATCCCGCGCGCGCCGCGCTTGCCGTGCGCGATATGATCAAGGCCGAGGGAAACTGAGATGAATGCCCCCCGCAGCTTTTCGGGCGTCGAACGCGCCGCGGTCCTGATGATGGTCGTGGGTGACGAGGAAGCCGCCGCTATCCTTCAGAAGCTCGATCCCGAGGAGGTCCGCCAGCTCGGCACCGCGATGATGAACGTCGCTGATGTCAGCGAATGGGAAATGGCGCAGGTCCTCGACGATTTCACCGGCCGCGCGCAGGAGCGCAGCGCGATCCAGTTCGATCCGCGCCCCAAGCTCGAATCGGTCGTCACCAAGGCGCTCGGGCCGGAGCGTGCGAGCACGATCCTGTCACGCATTCTGCCGCCCGAGCCCAATGCGTCGATCAGCGCGTTGCAATGGATGGACGCGACCGAGATCGCTACAATGCTGGAGGAGGAACATCCCCAGATCGCGGCGGTGCTGCTCGCGCACCTTGAACCCGCGACCGCGGGGCAGGTGCTGGAGATGCTGCCCGAGGCAGTCCAGCCTCAAGTGCTTCGCCGCGTCGCCAGGCTCGGCCCGGTGACGCCCGAGGCGCTCGCGACGCTGACCGCCTTGCTCGAACGCCATTCGAACCAGCCGCGCCGCGCCGTTGGCGTCCAGATGGGCGGCACCCGCGAGGCGGCGAAGATTATGTCCGCGGTGCGCAAGGTCACCGAGCAAAAGGTGATGCCCAAGCTCGCCAAACTCGACCGCGAGGTAGCGAGAGCGATCGAAGAGGCGATGTTCGTCTTCGACAACCTGCTCGAACTCGACGACAAGAACATGGGAACCCTGTTGCGCAACATCGAGAGCGATATCCTGGTCCGCAGCCTTAAGGGCGCGGACGAGGCGGCGCGCACCCGCTTCCTCTCGTGCATGTCGAGCCGCGCGGCCGACACGATCCGCGACGAAATGGAAGCGCGCGGTCCGATGAAGCTCGCCGAGGTGCTCGAAGCGCAGAAGGTGATGATCGCCATCGCGCGTCAGCTGGTGAAGGACGGAACGATCACCATGCCGGGTGGTGGCGGAGACGACGACTATGTCTGACCCCGAGGGCTTTGTCCCCGGTCTGGCCGCTCGCAGCGCTGGAATCGCCGCGGCGCTCCAGCGTGCCTTCGCCCCGCCCGAGGAGTTCGCGCCGCGCGACGTGCGCCCGCGCGATACGGCGCCGGTCGAGCCCAAGCATTTCAGCCCTGCGGACCCGGGCCACAAGCCGACCGAGGGATGGGATCCGTTCGATCCCGAACCCGCGCCCGAGCCGAAGGAGTTCGTCGACCCGATCGCGGCGGCGCGTGCGGCCGGCTATGCCGAAGGCCTCGCCGCAGGCCGGGCCGAGGCGGATGCCGCAGCGGCGCAGCAGGCGGCGCTGCTTCAGCAGGTCAGCGACGCGCTGTCGCAGGGCGCGCATTTCGACCGTGAGCGCATGGCCGGGCACCTGCGACAGACCGTGCTGCATCTTGTCGCAAAAATGATCGGCGAGACCGGCGTTGCGCCTGACGTGCTCGCGTCCCGGATCGAGGCGGCGACCGACATGCTTGCTGACAGCGCCGAATCAGCGATCCTGCGGCTGCACCCTGACGACGTCGCACTGGTCGCCGCGTATTTGCCCAAGACCGTCTTCCCGGTCGGCGATCCGCACGTCACGCGCGGTGGCTTCGTCATCGAAAGCGCCTCGACCATTGTCGAGGATGGCCCCGACATGTGGCTCGAGCAGCTTGCGCAAGCCATCGACCGCGTTCCGATTCCTCCGGCCATCTGAGGGGACCGATGCTCCACCGCTTCACCGCCGATTATCTCGACGGCCTCGCCT
>DATIGZ010000200.1:0-12144 GCA_035481255.1 Sphingomonas sp.
GGCGCCGGCGAGCGCCCAGTCGAGTGCGGGAGCCGAGGCGCAATCGGCCCCGGCCGCGGAAGCGGCACCGGAAGACGAGGCTCCCGCGGAACTCGTCATCACCGGGTCGCGCATCGACCGCGCGGGGTTCGACGCGCCGACCCCGACCACGGTGCTGAGCGGCGACACGCTGCTGCAGGGCAATCGCCCGAGCATCGCGCAGGTGCTGAACGACCTGCCGCAGTTCCGCGCATCGACCACGCCGGTCACCAACTTCTCCGGCACCGCCTCGGGCTCGTCTCCGGCCGACCTTCGCGGCCTCGGCACGACGCGGACGCTGACCCTCCTCAACGGGCGCCGCTTCACCGGCGCGGGCGATCTCAACACCGTGCCGCAGGGGCTGATCAGCCGGGTCGAGGTGGTCACCGGCGGCGCGTCCGCGGCCTGGGGTTCGGGCGCGGTCGGCGGCGTGGTCAACATCATGCTGAACGAGAATCTCGAGGGGCTGACGGTCGGCGCGCAGAGCGGCGTCTCGTCCCGCGAGGACGCGTTCCGCTATGGCTTCGAAGCGACCTTCGGGACCAAGTTCGCCGGCGGTGCGGGCCACTTCATGATCGGCGCGCAATATATGAACGACGAGGGCGTGCTCGACCGCGATTCCCGTCCCAATCTCGGTAGCACCACGCTCTACACCAACCCGGCCGGTTCGGCGCACGCCTTCGTCATCGCGCGGGACGTGAACTATTCCAACGCGAGTGTCGGCGGTCTGATCACCACCGGCATCCTCGCCGGTCAGACCTTCGAGCGTGACGGTACCTTGCGGCCGTTCGTCTATGGCAGTCCGCGCGGCACTCAGGTGATGGTCGGGGGCGAGGGCACCAGCCTGCGCGACGAAACCGCACTGTCGGCGCCCTTTGAACGGCTCAACGGCTATGCCCGCGCCAGCTACGATTTCGGCGACGCGAAGCTGTGGGTCGATGCTAGCTATTCGCGGATGTGGGCGGAATATCCCTTCTACGCCGAGAGCAACCGCGACAACATCACCGTCTCGCGCGACAACCCGTTCCTTCCGCAGGCGGTGCGTGACCGGCTGATCGCGGCGAACCAGACCAGCTTCCGCATGGGCCGTGTGTTCCAGGATTATGGCTACCGCACCTTCAGCTACACGCGTGAGACGATCGACGCCGCGATCGGCGTCGACGGATCGTTCGGCGGGGGCAAGTGGCGGTACAGCGCCTATTACGGCCACGGCCAGCTTTCCGACGACCGCGGCTATCTCAATCAAAAGCTGACCACCAACTTCAACCGCGCGATCGACGTGGTCGCCCATCCCGTCACCGGCGCGCCGATCTGTCGCGTCGCGCTGACCGATCCGACGACCCCGTGCCGCCCGCTCAATATCTTTGGCGAGGGCAATGCCGATCCGGCGGCGGTGGCCTACGCGTTCTCGTCCGCGGCGCATGTCCGCAACACGACCAAGCTCGACACCGCGGCGGTCAGCCTGCGTGGCGATCCGTTCTCGCTCTGGGCGGGGCCGGTGTCGATCGCGATCGGCGCGGAGGCGCGCTGGGAGTCGATCTCCTCCAGCGGGCTCGACCCCTATTCCGCGGCGCAGGCGTTCGCGACCTTCAACTTTTCCTCGATCAACGGCGGCTTCAACGTCAAGGAAGGCTTCGCCGAAGTCGCGTTGCCGCTGCTTGATCAGGATTTCAGCAAGCTCGAGTTCAGCGCCGCCGGTCGCTACAGCCACTACAGCAACACGGGCAGCGTCAATTCGTGGAAGCTGGGCCTGACCAACCGCGTCTATAACGACTTGTTGCTGCGCGTGTCGCGGTCGCGCGATATCCGCTCGGGCAGCCTGACGGAGCTGTACAACACGCGCTCAACCACCCAGTCGAACATCGCCGATCCGACCACGGGGACGACCTATCAGATCGTGACCTATGGCGGCGGCAATCCGATGCTGGATCCCGAGATCGGCCAGACGACGACGGCCGGTGTGTCATGGTCGCCGTCCTTCATTCCGGGTCTCAGCCTGTCGGTCGATTATTTCGATATCCGGATCAAGGGTGCGATCGCCACGCTGAGCGGCCAGGATATCGTCACCCGCTGCGCCAACGGCAACACCGCTTTGTGCGGGCAGATCGTTCGGCAGGGCGGGGTGATCACCACCGTCTTCGCAACCTTCGTCAACCTCGCCGAGTACAAGACCCACGGCATCGATTTCGAGGCTTCCTATCTGCTCCCGCTCAGCCGGGTTTCGGCCACACTGCCGGGAACGCTCAAGTTCCGCGGCCTCGCGACCTATGTCCCCAGCCTCACCACCGATGACGGCGTCAGCAAGATCGAATATGTCGGCGACGTCGGCGAAGCGGTGCCGTTCGGTACACCCCGCTGGCGCGCGACCGCGAGCGTGACCTATGAGGATCAGCTGCTGAGCGCCGATGCGCGCCTGCGCTATGTCGGCGGCGGTCTGTGGAATCACCTGCTGGATATCGAGAACAACCAGATCTCCGCCCGAACCTATGTCGACCTTGGCTTGCGGGCGCGGATCGACAAGCTGACGCTGTCGCTCAACGTCAACAACGTGTTCGATATCGATCCGCCGCTGACGACGACCGGTCAGATCCACTATGATCAGATCGGACGCTATTTCTCGGCGGCCGCCAAGATCAGGTTCTGACGTCGCCGACGCACAGGGGGAATTGCCATGAACGCACGTTGCCGGATGTCTTTGCGATCGATCCGTCGGGTCACTCTTGCGACGGCGATGGCAGCGTCCGTTCCGGCATTCGCCCAGACCGCGACGGAACCGGCGGCGCGGATCGACCCGATCTTCGCGAAGTGGAATTCGGACGCCGCGCCGGGCTGCGCCATCGCGGTGGACCGGCCGGGGCAGCCGGTGCTGACTCGCGCCTATGGTATGGCGGATCTGGAGCATGGCATCCGCAATTCCGCCGACACGGTGTTCGAGGCGGGTTCGGTGTCGAAGCAGTTCACCGCCGCGGCTGCGCTGGCGCTGGTCGATCAGGGTAAACTCAGGCTCGATACCGATGTGCGGACGATCATCCCCGAACTGCCCGATTATGGACAGGTCATCACGATCGACCAGTTGCTCAACCACACTAGCGGACTGCGCGACTGGGGGGCGGTCCTCGGCCTCGCCGGGTGGCCGCGGACCACGCGCGCCAACACTCAGAATGACTTCCTGCTGGTCGCCGCCCGGCAAAAGGCGCTCAATTTCGAGCCGGGCGCGGAATCGAGCTACACCAATACCGGCTACAACCTGCTCACGGAGATCGTCCGGCGCGTGAGCGGTAAGACGCTCGCCGAGTTCAGCCGCGAGACCTTCTTCGTGCCGCTCGGCATGACCCGCACTCAGTGGCGCGACGATTTCCGCCGGATCGTGCCGGGCCGCGCGCAGGCCTATGACTGGAAACGCGACCGCTACGAACAGGACATGCCGTTCGAGGATGCGTACGGTAATGGCGGACTGCTCACCACGGTCGGCGATCTGCTGATCTGGAACCGTGCGCTCGACAGCGGAAGGCTCGGCAAGTTCGTGACGGCCAAGCTCTCAGAACCCAGCACGCTGCGCGACGGCCGCAAGATCACCTATGGCCGCGGGCTGTTCAACTACAGCTTCAAGGGCGTGGAAGAGATCGCGCATTCCGGCGCGACCGCAGGCTATCGCGCATGGCTTGGCCGCTATCCGGCGCAACGCCTGTCGGTCGCGCTGCTATGCAACGCCGCCAACGCGGATACCGGCATGGGGCGCAAGGTCGCTGCCCTGTTCCTCCCCGGTGCGCCGGATGCCGAGCGCAGCGCGCAGATGCCGGAGGGGCTGTTCGTCGATCAGGCGTCGGGCGCGCCGCTCGATGCCGCGCGTTTCCGTGCGAATGACAGCCGGATCGTGTCGAACGATCGGATCGAGCTGACCGGGCGCGATGGCAATATCGCCGTTTTCCTGCGCACCGCGCCGGTCGACGCGGTGGCGGTGGAGCTCGGTGACTATGCCGGTGTATTTGTGAGCGAGGAGGTCGGCGCATCCTATAGCATCGCGCCCGGAGCCGACGGCCTGACCTGGCGGATCCGCGAACGGCCCGATTTCGTGCAGGCACTGAAACCGGTCTACCGCGACGCCTTTCAGGGGGAGGGCGCGACTTTCCGCTTTCAGCGCGATGCACGCGGTCGGGTGATCGCGCTGACGGTCAGCGTGGAGCGCGCGCGCAACGTGCGATTTTCGCGGGATCACCCGTGATGGGGCGCCGCAACGCCAGCGTTATGCAAATTCCGAATACCCCTTTCGGCATCGGCATTGGACGTTCATTCGTCGGCGCGGCAGCATCGTCAAATGGAGCATCGGCAGCGAAATTCTAATGAATTCGAAGTGCGTCTCCGCCTATTCGTCTCCGCGAGAATAAGTCACCGTAGCGATGTTGACGATATTGTTCAGGAATCGTTCGCGCGTTTTTACGCCGCAAATCGCGGGAAATTGATCGAAAACCCGCTAGGTTATCTGTATCGTATTGCCACGAATATTATTGTCGATCGTAGTAGGCAGCGTACGCCGCTGACCAACTCGGTCGATATCGATGGCGTTTCGGAGCATTTTCTGGCGATGGAGGCATCGCAGGAACAGGGGCGTTGCCTCGCCGATCTCGAGCGTGCTTACCATGCCGCGCTGGCGGAGCTTTCACCCCGGTGCGCCGAAGTTTTCCAGCTTCGCCGCCACCACGCGATGGCGACCCCCGACGTTGCCGCGCGCTTGTCGATCACGACGCGGATGGTGCAGAAGCATATGGTGACCGCGATGGCGCATCTCCAGAACCGGCTCGGCCCGTTCCTGTACGGCGATCACGCCGATGGGGCTGGCGACGGCGGCGGGGTCAACCTTCCGGCCAGCCGCCAGATGACTTCGAGCTCGCAAGCGCATGCGTAGATCTCGGGATCGTCGGGCCAGTCCGGCAGTGCCAGGTACGGCAGTGGGGTGTCGCTAGTGATCCTTGCGACCAGGTGCTCGAAGATTTCGGGATCGATCACGCGGTTCCACCCCGGCCCATATCGCGGCCGTATCGCCGATCCGGATCTGTGCCTCTCTGCATTCATTGCGCCTTTGACCGCGTCGATCCTGACTAGACGGACGCGTTTGCCAATTGCGAACCCGTCGGAAAAATATTCTACCCGATCCTTCAGCGCTGCGGCGATCGTTTCCACGAAAGGTTCAATCATGACTTCTCTCGCAACCCTTGCCGTCCTCCTCGCCGCCGGCACCGCGCCTGCCGCGGAGCCGCAGGGCGACAAGGCGGTCAAGGCGACCTTGTCGAGTGCATCCTATCGCGCCGCGGTCGCGCAGCTCGATCGCGAGCATGACCGGATCGTTGAGGAGATCGTCACGCTGACCGAGATCCCGGCGCCGCCGTTCAAGGAAGCGAAGCGCGCCGCGGCATATCGCGACATGCTGAAAGCGGCTGGCCTGGATGATGTGGAGATCGATGCCGAGGGGAATGCGATGGGCCTCTATCGCGGCACCGGTCCGGCGGGTGGTCCGGTGATTGTGCTCGCCGCGCATCTCGACACGGTGTTCCCGGAGGAAACCAATGTGAAGGTGCGGCGCGAGGGTACGCGCCTCCACGCCCCGGGCATCGGCGACGACACGCGCAGCCTCGCCGTCATTCTCGCCTATGCGCGCGCGATGAAGGCCAATGCGATCAAGACCAAATTCGACATCCTGTTCGTCGGCAATGTCGGCGAGGAGGGGCCGGGCGACCTGCGCGGGGTCCGCTATCTCTTCACCAAGGGCAAGTACAAGGACCGGGTGAAGGCGTTCATGTCGATGGACGGGACGAACCCGGAGCGCATCGTCACCGGCGGCGTCGGCTCGAAACGCTATCGCGTCACCTATAAGGGGCCGGGCGGCCACAGCTATGGCGCGTTCGGTCTGGTCAATCCGATGGTCGCGGCGGGACGCACCGTCACCGAGTTTTATACCATCCCGGTCCCCAAGACGCCCAAGACCACCTATGCGGCCAGTGTCACCGGGGGCGGTACCTCGGTCAATTCGATCCCTAACGAGATCTTCGTCGAGTTCGACATGCGTTCCGAGGATCCGGCCGAGCTCGCCAAGGTCGAGGCGCGGTTCAAGACGATCGTGCAGGCGAGCGTCGATGCCGAAAACGCCGCGCGCAGCGTCAAGGAGGGCAAGATCACCGCCGATCTCAAGATGATCGGCGACCGGCCGGCGGGCAGCACGCCTGCCAACGCGGAGATCGTGCGGATCGCGACCGCGGTCATCACCGCCAAGGGGATGAAACCCGCGGCGTCCTTCTCTTCGACCGATTCAAACCTGCCGATGAGCCTCGGCATCCCCGCGATCACGATCGGATCGGGCGGCAAGGGCGACCGCGCCCACTCGCTCGACGAGTGGATCGACGTAGAGAAAGGGGCGAGCCTGCAGGGAATGACGGTGGGTCTTGGCATCCTTCTGGCCGCGGCTGGCGCCAAGTGAGCGCGCGCGCATTCCGCATCGCGCTGCTCGCCGCTGTCGCGGCCGCGCTTCCGCTCTCCGCGAGCCCCGCTCAGGACGCGCTGGTCACCACGCCGGTTCCGACCACGCCGATCGCGGACGATTTCACGCTCGCGGCGGTGGGTGACCTCATCTACCTGCGCCCGATGCTCGCCACGCTCGAGGCGCGCAGCCCGGACATGGTGCGGCTGCTGCGCGGCGCCGACGTGACCTTCGGCAATTTCGAGATGACGGTGCTCGACCTTGCGACCACCAGAGGGGTAGCGCAGGCGGAATCCGGGGGGACGTGGATCCTCGCCGATCCGCGCGTGCCTGAGGATGTCGCCGCGCTCGGCTTCGATATCGTCAGCCATGCCAATAACCATTCGACCGACTGGGGTGTCGAGGGGATGGCCGAAACCGGCCGTCGCCTCACCGATGCGAAGCTCGTCTGGTCGGGGACGGGGCCGAGCATGAGTGCCGCGCGCGCGCCGCGCTATCTCGATGCCGCCAAGGGCCGCGTCGCGCTGGTCTCCGCGACGTCGACCTTCACTCCCATGTCTCGCGCAAGCGACGGTTACGGCGAAGTCGCCGCCCGTCCCGGCACCAACACCCTCCGCACCGTCCGTACCGCGTTGGTGACACGGGACCAGTTCGACACGCTTGCGGCGATCGCGGCCAAGTCGCCGCTGCGGACCGACGGCCGCAAGGGCGATGCTGTGACGCTGTTCGGCAACCGCTTCGCGCCGGGTGCCACCGGCGGCAAGCATCTCGACTATCGTTACGCGATGAATGCCCGCGATCTTGGCGAGAATCTGCGCGCGATCCGGCAGGCCAGGCAGAATGGCAATTTCGTGATCTACTCGGTCCACAATCACGAGCCGGGCAATGATTTCCAGGAGCCGGCCGACTTCGCGGTCGAGCTTGCCCGCAAGGCAATCGATGCCGGTGCCGACGCCTATATGGGGCATGGTCCGCATCAGTTGCGCGGGATCGAGATCTACAAGGGGAAGCCGATCTTCTATTCGCTCGGCAACTTCGCGATGATGAACAACTCGCTCGATGTCGTCGCGCCCGACATGTACGATCAGTTCGGTGTCGCTCCCGAAAGCGGGACGGTTCCCGAACTGCTCCAGGCGCGCAACACGCGGTCCTTCTCGGACCCTAATCTGTATGAATCGGTGATCGCGGTGTCGCGCTATGCCGGAGGGCAGGTGGTCGAGATCAAGCTCTACCCGATAGATCTGGGCGTCGAGATCAAGGGCGCCGACCGGGGCGTGCCACGCATGGCGTCGCGCGCGCATGGCGACAGGATCCTCGAACGGCTGCGCGCCTTGTCGGCCCCGCTGGGCACGACGATCCGGATCGAGAATGGCGTTGGCGTAATCCGCCTCACGCCGCCGGGCGGCAAGCCTGCGCGGTAGCGCCCGCAGGGGCGGCGCTTACCTGCTGCCCATTGCGGGCAGCGCGCTCGCCGCCTTCCACACCTGATCCACCGATTGCCGCGTGCGATCGGCGGAGCGGTACATGCGGATTTCCATCCGCACATCGGCGCCCAGATCGCTGAGCTGCCCGCTCGCCAACTCCCGGCGGATAAGGCTTTCGGGCAGCCATGCGATGCCATGCCCGGCAAGGACCATCGCCTTCAGGATCTCAGCCACGGCATTATCGTTGACGTGGCTGGTCAGCAGCTGGACGCCGAAGACGCGCGCCGCGTGATTGCTCAGGCGGCCAAGGAAGGAATTTGGGCCATAGGCCATCAGCGAGGCTTCGGCGTCGAGAGCGAACAGCGGCTTGCCGTCCTCGCATCGCGACGCGGCGAGCAGCCGGTCCTCGCCCAGCACGATGAAGGGAAACCGCTCGGGATCGAGTGACATCGGTACGGCGTCGTGATGGAAGGTGAGCAGGAAATCGCTCTTCCCCTCGACCAGCGACTGGATGCAGTTATGCGAGTTATCGGCGAGGACGTCGGTCTTGAGCGGCCCCAGTGTCCGCTCGATATCCTTGAGCCATTCGGGGAAGACGCTCAGCGCCAGCGTATGGAGCGCGGCGAAGCTGACCGTCTTGCGCGACAGGAGACGGCGCGCCTGCATGTCAATGCGCGCATCCTGCAACATGTTCAGGACTTCGTCCGCGGTCTCGCGAAACAGCCGCCCCTCATCCGTCAACGACGTCGGAAAGGTGCTGCGGTCGATCAGCGATGCCCCAAGCCAGAGTTCAAGCGCCTGAATGCGCCGGCTGAATGCGGACTGGGTGACGTTGCGCGCGGCCGCAGATCGCGAGAAGCTGCGCGTCTCGCACAGACTGACAAAATCCTCGAGATGTTTCAGATCCATCACACAATCCCCGCCGTTTCGCCGTCTGGTGAGTTCGCTTAACGGCAAAGCGGACGTCTTAGAATGCGAATGCTAACGGGTGCCGCGAATGGCACGGCTGGAGAGACCTGCCTCGATGCGCAACAATGTCGAAGTCCTCGTGATCGGCGGCGGTATCGCGGGCATATCCGCTGCGGCCCGTATTGCGCAGCATGCCGAAACGATCGTCCTCGAGGGCGAATCCGCTCTCGGTTACCACTCGTCGGGGCGCAGCGCGACCTTCTATCACTTTGGCATCGGCAACGACGCCGTCCGCGGCATGACCGCCGCGAGCAGCGATTTCTTCGCGATGCCTCCGGCCGACTATCACGATGGCCCGCTATGGAGCGCAAAGCCGGCGTTGTTCATCGCCGACCGGCAATCGATGCCCGAGCTGGAGGCTCTCCATGTCGAGATGGATCGGTTCACCACCACCGTTACCCGCGTAGGGCCCGATGAAGTGCTGGGAATCGTTCCCGTCGTGAAGACCGGTGAGGATGGCATTATCGCCGGGCTTCTCGATACCGGCGGGCGCAAGCTCGATGCCGATGCGTTGCTTCAGGCCAACGCGCGGGCATTCCGCCGTGCTGGCGGCACGCTCGTCTTCGACGCGCCGGTCATCGCGATCACCCGCTCGGGGAATCGCTGGGACGTGGAGACGGCGGCCGGATCTTATTCGGCGCGGATTCTGGTCAATGCAGCCGGGGCATGGGCTGATGAGATCGCACGACTCGCGGGCGTCCGTCCGCTGGGTCTTCAGCCGCTGCGCCGGACGATCATCGGTTTCGCGCCGCCGCCCGAGCTTGATGTGTCGGGCTGGCCGTTCCTCAAGACCGTCAGCGATGACGGGTTCTACATGCTGCCCGACGCCGGCCTGCTGCTCGCATCGCCGATGGACGTGACGCCACATGAGCCCAGCGACGTTCAGCCGGATGAATATGATGTCGCGCTGGCCGCGTGGCGTGTGGAGGAAGCGACCACATTGAAAGTCGGACGGGTCAGCACGCGTTGGGCCGGTCTGCGCAGCTTCGTTGCCGACAAGGTGCCGACCGCGGGGTTCGCGCCCGATGCTGAAGGCTTCTTCTGGCTTGCCGGGCAGGGCGGTTACGGTCTCCAGACCGCACCGGCGATGGCAATGGCGACGGAATCGCTCATGTTCGATCTGCCGTGGGCGGACGCGCTGCGGGCGCAGGGCGTCGCACCCGAACATATTCGACCCGAGCGATTGTTCGGCTGATCGCCTTGCGCAGATGCGGACGACCGTTCAGAACGTACGCATCCCCCAAAGCCCCGCTCTCAATACATCGGGCGTCCGCAATTATACGCCGGCACCCGGCCCGTGCCCGATCCGACGAAGCCGGCATAGCGGACATCATCCTGCGCCAGCGCGTTCAGATACTCTTCGATGTTGGGATAGCCGTCGCCATCGGCATCGGCGTTCGCATCCCACACATTCGGGTTGGTGTTGGTGAAGCGGCGTTCCCAATCGTCGGGCATGCCGTCATTGTCGCTGTCGGGTTTGGCCGCCCCTTGCGTCAGGTTTGCCCAGCCGCCCGACTGTGCCACGGTCGATGTCCAGCCCGACGCGAACAGCCAGGGCGCGGTGTCGCAGGTACGCAGATCGTCGATATAGAGCGCATCGACATTGTCGCGGCACGGGCCGTCGCGGCAAAGGTCCGCCCCGCCATAAGCCATGACATCGCGCAGCGCCTGCTCCGCGGTGGTGATCTTGCCGGGATCGAACATCAACGATCGGCCCGGCGCGATCGCATAGCTGCTGTTTTGAACCACATCGAGGCCGCTGCGCGAACAATCGGCAACCCCTGCGGCGTTCACGCCGCAGATCGTCGACGGCAGGACATGGGTGATGAAGCCCGCCGCGTTGACGAACGGGTCGGTCACGGTCGATCCGAACTGACCGGCGATGCGGGTGCGCGGCGTCACATTGTCCCGCGCGTAAATGTTGAAACCAAAGCCCAGCGAGCCGCCGGGTGTGTAAAGACCGATCAGGTAGTTGCCGTCGCTGGCGTTATAGCGCGGCCCGCGCAGGTTCACGTTGCCGATATAATTGGCATAGACGCTGCCGAACTGGTTGGAGATCAGCCCGCTCTCGGCGATGAAGCCATAGAGGACATTGTTGAAGATGTCGGCCTGGCCGAGATTGCCGGCGGTCGGAGGGTTGGTACCGACCGCGGCGTTGATCCCGCGCTGCTCACCATGCTGAGACAGATTGTGCGCGATGGTCACGTTGTTGGCGGGCTTCAGGAAGAAGGTCTTGCAATGCAGTGACGAGCTGTGGCCGCCATTGACGCAAATATTGGGTCCGATGATCGACCATTGAATCGTGCAGTTGTTGCAAGCGGTGTCGAGGCTCTCGTCGGTGCCGAACATGGTCGACACATGATCGATGATCTGGAAATTGGTGTCCTGCAGGCGGATCGGATCGCCATTATCCGACGATCGCCCGAGATGCTCGCCCAGTCGGGTGCGGACGTGGCGCAGGATCATGTGATCGCCGCCGCGGCGCGTGTCGATCAATGAATCGACGGGATTGTAATTCGCGCCAAGCCGGAATTCGATGCCGCCGGGTGAGGTCTGACCGGCGATATAGATCTTGGGAATGGTGATCTGTGCGGGTGATTGCAGGATGATCGCGCCCGCGACGTCGAACACGCAATAGCGTGGCCGTCCGGCTGGGATCGCGTAGGGCGTGCTGACGGCGAGCGCGAGCGCGCATTCGCGATAGCTGATCTTGCCGTCGTTCGGGTTGGCGACATCGTCCAGCGTGTTGATCTTGTACACGACGGCGTTGGCCGCGCGAACGCTGGTGCTGCGGCCGAATCCGATCGCGGTGGGGAAGGCGAGCGGATGCAGATTGCGATCGGGAATGCCGCCATCGTCCGGATTGGCGAAGGCTCCGGCAGCACCGGTGGAGGGTTGCGAACCCTGAACCGTCACGGTGGCCGAGCCTGCAACCGCGCCCGAACTGAAGGTGCAGCTCAGCACGAAATTGGTGGTCGCGCCCGGACTGACGGTAACGGTCCCGCTGGCGGGCTGGGTGCCGGTGAACGATGCGCCTCCGCTGGCGGTGCAACTGCTCGCCCCTGCGGAGCTGGTCCAGCTGAGCGTTGTCGATCCACCGGGCGTGACCGTCGCCGGCGAAGCGGTCAGGGTGACGGTCGCCGCAGGGGAAGGGGCGGGCGTCGGGGTAGGCGTCACGACACCGCCTGTGTTGCTGCTGCCACTTCCGCCGCCGTCGCAGCCGGCCAGGAGCAAGGCGAGTGCCAGCGCCCCTTGCAACTGAAC
>DATIGZ010000201.1:0-4632 GCA_035481255.1 Sphingomonas sp.
GCTGCGGCCCCGGCCGCCCCTGCCGCGGCTCCGGCCGAGTCCGCACAGGATGTCGAGGCGGCCGCGCTCTCGCCGTCGGTCCGCCGCGCGATCCTCGAGCATGGCGTCGATCCCGCGACGGTGACCGGTTCGGGCAAGGATGGCCGCATCACCAAGGAAGACGTGGTTGCCGCCGCTTCGGCCAAGACCGAGGCGCCCGCCGCCGCTCCGGCTGCTGCTGTCCCCGCCGCTGCGGCTCCGGCCACCGGCGGCCGCAAGGAAGAGCGCGTGCGCATGACGCGCCTGCGCCAGACCGTCGCCCGCCGCCTCAAGGAAGCGCAGAATACCGCGGCTTTGCTCACCACCTTCAACGACGTCGACATGACGGCGGTGATCGAGGCGCGCACCAAGTACAAGGACCTGTTCGAGAAGAAGCACGGCGTCCGCCTCGGCTTCATGGGCTTCTTCGTGAAGGCCGCGACCATGGCCCTCAAGGACATCCCCGCGGTCAACGCGCAGATCGACGGCGAAGAGATCGTCTATCACGACTATGCCGACATCTCGGTCGCGGTCTCCGCGCCGCAGGGCCTGGTCGTCCCGGTCATCCGCGACGCCGACAAGATGTCGGTCGCCCAGGTCGAGCGCACGATCGGCGACTTCGGCAAGCGCGCCAAGGACGGCACGCTCAAGATGGAGGAGATGAAGGGCGGTACCTTCACCATCTCCAACGGCGGCGTGTTCGGCTCGCTGATGTCGACCCCGATCATCAACCCGCCGCAGTCGGCGGTGCTGGGCCTTCACCGCATCGAGGACCGCCCGGTGGTCCGCGACGGCCAGATCGTCATCCGCCCGATGATGTATCTCGCGCTGAGCTACGACCATCGCCTGATCGACGGCCGCGAGGCGGTGACCTTCCTCGTCGCGCTCAAGAACGCGATCGAGGACCCGACCCGCCTGCTGATCGACCTGTAAGAACTGACCTCTCGTCCCAACATGCGGACGAACGGAGTAGAACATGGCTGAATACGACTTCGACGTCCTCGTGATCGGTTCCGGACCCGGCGGCTATGTCGCCGCGATCCGCGCGGCGCAGCTGGGTCTCAAGACCGCCTGCGCCGAGGGGCGCGAGACGCTGGGCGGCACCTGCCTCAACGTCGGCTGCATCCCGTCCAAGGCACTGCTGCACGCGTCGGAACTGTACGAGGAAGCCGCGAGCGGCGCGCTCGCCAAGCTCGGCGTCAAGCTCGGCAAGGTCGAGCTCGACCTCGACGCCATGCACGCCCAGCGCCTCGACGCGGTCAAAGGCCTGACCGGCGGCATCGAATTCCTGTTCAAGAAGAACAAGGTCGAATGGCTCAAGGGCTATGGGACCTTCACCGGCAAGGACAGCGTCAAGGTCGGCGACCGTGAGGTCCGCGCCAAGAACATCATCATCGCCACCGGTTCGTCGGTCACGCCGCTCCCCGGCGTCGAGATCGACCAGAAGGTCGTGGTCGACAGCACCGGCGCGCTTGAGCTGGCCAAGGTTCCCGAGCATCTCGTCGTCATCGGGGGCGGCGTGATCGGGCTCGAGCTCGGCAGCGTGTGGCGCCGCGTCGGCGCCAAGGTCACCGTGGTCGAATATCTCGACCAGATCCTGCCCGGCTTCGACGCCGACGTGCGCAAGGAAGCCGCGCGCCTGTTCAAGAAGCAGGGCATCGAGTTCAAGACCGGCACCAAGGTCACCGGCGTTGCCGTGAAGGGCAAGAAGGCCACCATCACCGTCGAGCCCGCCGCGGGCGGCGCCGCCGGGACGATCGAGGCGGACAACGTCCTCGTCGCGATCGGCCGCAAGCCGAACACCGATGGCCTCGGCCTCGAAGCGGCTGGCCTCACCGTCAATCAGCGCGGCCAGATCGAGACCGATCACAGCTTCAAGACGTCGGTCCCCGGCATCTGGGCGATCGGCGACGTCATCCCGGGTCCGATGCTCGCCCACAAGGCCGAGGACGAAGGCATCGCGGTGGCCGAGAACATCGCCGGCCTCACCGGCATCGTGAACCACGACGTCATCCCGTCGGTGGTCTACACCATGCCCGAAATCGCAGGCGTCGGCCTCACCGAGGAAGCGGCAAAGGCGAAGGGCGAGGTCAAGGTCGGCAAGTTCCCGATGGCCGGCAACAGCCGCGCCAAGACCAACCACGAGCCGGACGGCTTCGTGAAGGTCATCGCCGACGCCAAGACCGATCGCGTACTCGGCGTGTGGATCATCACCTCGGTTGCCGGGACGATGATCGCCCAGGCCGCGCAGGCGATGGAGTTCGGCGCGACCAGCGAGGATATCGCCTATACCTGCCACGCCCATCCGACGCACAGCGAAGCGATCAAGGAAGCGGCGATGGCGGTGACGGGCAAGCCGATCCATATCTGATCCGGATGCCGCCGGGGTGCCCCGCACCGTCAGCGGCACCGGCTTGCATCTCTCGGCGGGCCGCCCGATCAGGGCGCGCCCGCCGATTGCATTTTGCGCATGCGGGCAGGAGATAGCTGCACGCGCCGCATCGCCTCCGCGCGGCTATCCTGACGGGCAGCGCCGGGACTGGGAACGCCCCGTCCGGCTGTTCAGGATCTCATCAACGAGAGGATAGCCATTGACCACCCCCGCCAGCCGCATCGCGGCCCCCGCGTTCCGCGACCGCATCTGCACCGCGGAAGAGGCGGCCGCCCTCATCACGCCCGGCAGCACGCTCGGCCTCTCCGGCTTCACCGGCTCAGGCTATCCCAAGGCGGTGCCGCTCGCGCTCGCCGCGCGGATCGAGGCGGAGCATGCCAAAGGCAATCCTTTCCGCATCAGCGCATGGACCGGCGCCTCGACCGGACCCGAGCTCGACGGTGCGCTGGCCAAGGCGGACGGCATCGAGTTCCGCCTGCCCTATAATTCCGATCCCATCGCGCGCGAGAAGATCAATCGCGGGGAGATGGACTATTTCGACATGCACCTGTCACAGGTCGCGCCGATGGCGTGGCAGGGCTTTTTGGGTCCGCTCGACACCGCGGTGATCGAGGTGTCGGGAATCCGCGCCGACGGCACGCTGATCCCCTCCTCCTCGGTCGGCAACAACAAAACTTGGCTCGAGCGTGCGGACAAGGTGATCCTCGAGGTCAATCGCTGGCAGAGCGAGGCGCTGGAGGGGATGCACGACATCTATTACGGCACCGCGCTGCCGCCGAACCGCGTGCCGATCCCGCTCACGCGGCCCGACGACCGCATCGGAATCCCCGGCTTCCGGGTCGATCCGGCCAAGATCGTCGCGATCGTCGAGACGGATACTCCCGACCGCAACGCGCCCTTCTCGGCCCCCGACGCGACCGCGCAGGCGATCGCCGGGCATCTGCTCGACTTCCTGCGCAACGAGGTGAAGCAGGGCCGCCTGCCCCCGACCCTTCTCCCCCTCCAGTCCGGGGTCGGCAACATCGCCAATGCCGTGCTGACCGGCCTTGTCGACGCGCCGTTCGACAACCTCACTTCCTATACCGAGGTAATTCAGGATGGGATGATCGACCTGCTGCGCGCGGGCAAGCTGCGCATGGCCTCGGCCACCGCCTTCTCGCTCAGCCCCGAAGCGGCGGCGGAGATCAATGCCGATATGGCGTGGTTCCGCGACAAGATGATCCTGCGCCCGCAGGAGATCAGCAACCACCCCGAAATCGTCCGCCGCCTCGGCTGCATCGCGATGAACGGGCTGATCGAGGCGGACATCTACGGCAACGTCAACTCGACTCACATCATGGGGTCGCGGATTCAGAACGGCATCGGCGGATCGGGCGACTTCGCGCGCAACGCGTACATCTCGGTCTTCATGACCCCCTCGACCGCGAAGGGCGGCGCGATCTCGGCGATCGTGCCGCAGGTCAGCCATGTCGATCACATCATGCAGGACGTCATGGTGCTGGTCACCGAACAGGGGCTGGCCGACCTGCGCGGGCTGCCGCCCCGCAAGCGCGCCGAACTGGTGATCGAGAATTGCGCGCACCCGGACTACCGCCCGATGCTGCGCGACTATTATGCGCGGGCGCTGCGCGATTCCTACGGCAAGCACAGCCCCTCGCTGCCCGCGGAGGCGCTGTTATGGCACCAGCGCTTCCTCGACACCGGGACGATGCGGCAAGGTTGAAGACAGTTGCATCCCCTGACCTCGTGTTATAGTAACATAATACACTTCGGGGGATCCCATGAACAGATACGCCACCAGCCTGGCCCTTGTCCTCGCCGCACCCGCCGCCGCGCAGGATGCCGCGAAGATCGATCCCGCGCGGATGGACACGGTCGTCCGCGCGGATGCCGACAAGGGCGAGTTCATGGGCGTCGTCCTCGTCGCGCGCGACGGTGAGATCCTGTTCGACAAGGGCTACGGCTCGGCCAATCTCGAATGGAAGATCGCCAATGACGGCGACACCAAATTCCGTCTCGGCTCGATCAGCAAGCAATTCACCGCCGCGGCGATCCTGCTGCTTCAGGAACGCGGAAAGGTCAGCCTCGACGCCCCGATCAAGAGCTACCTTCCCGACGCTCCGGCCGCCTGGGACAAGGTGACGGTCCGCAACCTGCTCACCCACAGCGCGGGTATCCCCAACTTCACCTCGTTCGACGATTACGGAAAGCAAAAGACGCTC
>DATIGZ010000202.1:0-11285 GCA_035481255.1 Sphingomonas sp.
GCAGCAAGAGAACCACGACCCAGCCGCAGGCGCGCGCGACGACCTTCGGGTTCTCGATGAGGATGTTGACGAGCTCGCCGAACAGCCGGTTGAGCCACATCGCGCCGTATTTCTTGTCGGCGAGCACCTCTCTGCCGACGATGAGCAGCAGCACCACCGCGACACCCATGCTGATCCATCGAACCAGGCCGGCCTGCGCCCCGCTATGGTAGATGAAGGTCCGGATTCCGGCGCTGAACACCGGATACAGGATCATCATACCGAGCGCGACATGCGCAAACACCCCGACCCAGCTGCTGTCCTTTTCCAGAAAGCTGCCGTCGTTCTTCGACAGATCGACCAGCATGATGCGTTTCGTCTTGCGGAAGTGCGCGGCGCTCACCGCGCTGATCGCGAACAGCGAGATCATCATGAGGTCGATTTCGAACTGGGTGGCCTGAAACCGGATGAACTTGAACGGCAGCGAGGTGAAGTAATGCCACCACGCCGCGACGATCTGAACCGTCTGGCTCAACGAGACGACATTCTGGGCGTGCGAGACGAGGTTGTAGGCCTGAAGCACGCCAAGCGCCGCCAGCACGCGTGAGGCGACGATCTTCCACCGGCCCGAACCGGACTCGGGAGAGGCGGCGCCCGCCTGATCGATCGCTTCGGTCATCCCTGCCCCCGCAGTTTTCTACCCCGCCAGAAACGCCTTTACCTCGCCCTGAAAGAACGGGGCGTTGTCCCACATGATGAAGTGCGCGGCGTTGGGCACGCGCTTAAGCGCCGCACCCTTCAGCGGCGCGTAGGACGCCTGATAATAGCCGTCCATCTGGGCGTCGGTCACCGGTGCGCCTTTGGGCGTGACGTAGAGCACGACGGTCTTCGCGATGATCTTCGACAGCTCGGGCATCAGGTTGGTCATGATCAGCTCGCCATACGCACGCGCCGAGACATCCCGGTCGGACTTCATGGCATCCTCGAGCGCGCCCGCGCGCATGCCTTCGGTCGCGACCATGGAGGCGATCGTGCCGTCGAGCTGCCTGGCATAGGCGTCGGCGGGCGAGGTGCGCATGCCGGTCATGATCTGGTCGGCGATGGGCTTGAGCGTCGCGGGAGTGGCGTTGGGGCCGCCGAACATCGCGCCCATGAAGGGGAACATATCAACCACCATCAGCTTCGACACACGGGCCGGGTGCCGCGCGGCGAGCATCATGCCCATCGTGCCGCCCATCGAATGGCCGATGACGGCGACGTGCCGCAGCCCCTGCTCTTCGACATAGCGGGCGATTTCCTCTGCCACCGGTGCGGCGACGTCTCCGTCGCTGTTGCCGCCCTTGTCGGTGCCGGCAAAGCCGTGGACCTGTACCTTGTGCCAGCGATAGCCGGGCACGGCGGCGATCATCTCCTTCCACACGCGCGGGCTGGACGACAGGCCGGGGATGAGGATGACGTCCCTGCCCTTCCCTTCCACCGTCACGGTGATGCGGGTGGAGGCGAAATCCTTCGCCGCGGCTGGCGCCGGAAGCAGCGTGGCGGTGAGCAGCAGCGCGACGAACGCGAACAGGCCGCGGCGATGAATCATGGCAATCCCTCCCGGTTTCGAGGGAAACTATCGGGGGCGAACGGGCTCGTCCATCTCGATCACGATGTCCTCATCGACTGCGGCTTCCTCGTCCAGCTCCTCGATGCGGAACGCCTCGCGGTTCATCACGAAGCTGCCGTGATAGCCCGAGAAACGCCATTCGCCGGTGACTTCGGTGCCGTCGTCGCTGATCGTCCCGGCATAGGCGACCGAATGCGCGAGCGATCCCGCCGGGTCGTACTGCTTCATGAAACGCAGCCGCGCGCCGGTGCGATCGCCATCGACGAAGGCGCGCCGGATTTCCTCGGCGCCGGTATTGTCGGGCTCGGTGATCGTTCCGCTCACCTCACCGCCGGTCTCGTCGAGATGCGCGATGAAGCTGTTCTCGTCGACACCGAAGGAAGACGCGAAATAGCGGCCGTACCACACGCCGGTCACATCCTGCGGATCGTTCATCGCGCTTCCACCAGCTCTTCCAGTTCCGCCACGGTCAGCGGCGCTGCGCAGAGATAGCCCTGATAGAATTGACAGCCTTCCTTGGCGAGCAATTCGAGCTGCTCATGGGTCTCCACACCCTCGGCAACCACCGCCAGACCAAGCGAGCGCGCCATGTCGATCACCCCGCGCACCACCACCCGGTCGCGCGCCGATCCGGCGATGTCCTGAGTCAGCTTGCGGTCGATCTTGAGATAGTCGAGCGGGAGCGCCTTCAGATAGGCGAGGCTGGAATAACCCGTCCCGAAATCATCGATCGCGACGCGGCAGCCGGCGGTACGCAGCTCCGCCAGCAGACGCGCTGCCTCGCTCAGATCGCCGATCAGGCCGCCTTCGGTGATCTCGACCGTCAGGCGGCCGCGCGGAAAGCCGCTGGCGTCCACCCAGTCGAGAAACAGATCCGCGAAATTGATCCGTGCGACGTCCGCCGAGGTCACGTTGACCGACAGGCGCAGACCGCGCAGCGCCGCGGGCCAGCGTGCCGCCTGCGCCAATGCGAGCCGCTGGACATGTTCCGACAATGCCAGCTCGAGCCCGGCGCGCGCGGCGGCGGCGAACAGCATCTCGGCGCCGATCTCACCGGTCGCATGGCGCCAGCGGGCGAGCGCCTCGACCCCGGTGAGCGCGCCAGTCGGAACCGCGACCTGCGGCTGGAAGCGAAGTTCGATCTCCCCCGCGTCCATCGCCCGGCGCAGGTCGACCGCAAGGGTATCGACGGGCACCGCGCCCGCGGGAGCATCGTTGCCGGCCAGCGTATCGCTCGCCCGGCGCAGCAGTGTCGCGGCGGTATCGTCCGGCTCCGCCATCGCGACCGCGGTACGGGCACCCAGCGGGGTGATCTCGTCGCCGATCACGAAGGGCCGCGACAGCGCCTCCTCGATCCGCGCCGCTACCGAATCGAGCAATTCGGGCGCGGCACCTTCCGAGGCGACGACGAACTCGGCCCCGGCGATTCGTGCCGCGACGAAATGACGGCCCAGCAACTCGCGCGCGGCCTCACCCAGCCGACCCGACGCGGCGCGCAGCAGCGCGTCGCCCGCGGCGCGGCCATAGGCGGTGTTGACCATTTCGAACCGGTTGAGCGCGGCAAGCACGACACCGACCGGCAGCCCCTCACCCAGCCGCCGCTCGATCCAGCGCCGCACCCCCGCGCCGTCATGCACGCCGGCGAGCGCGTCGCGCACAGCAGCCCCGGCGTCGATCTCGCCCAGCCGCTCGATCAGCGCATGGATGCGGCCGGTACGCGCGTCACGCTGAAGATGCTCGACGACGCGGCCCGCGCCGGGAAGTTCGTGCGCGAAAGCCGTCGCCGAGAGGCCGTCGCGCAATCGACCGAACGCAGCGCGCAGCGCACCCCGGTCGCCCGCCTCCACCCGGCGCAGCATCGCGCGCACCGAAGGCTCCTCGCCCAACCCGAGCATCGCCGCGAGCGCAGGCGTCACCTGGATCGAGGCGAGCGCGGGATCGTAACGCCAGCCGAGCGGCTCGGCATCGCCGACGATCACCGGCCCCTCGCCGCTCACCCGCTCCGCGTGGCGGGCGGCGAAGCGCAGCGCCTGAACGAATTCCGCCTCGCGCATCGGGCTGGCGAGGAAATGGGTGGCGCCCGCGTCGTAGAATTCGCCGAGCCGGGCGGAATCGTTGCGCGACACCAGGGCGAGCAGCGCGCCGCCGGTCGCACCCGCGACACCGGCGAGCGCGCGGACCGCCGCCAGCCCCTCCCCGACCGCGCCGCGCGCGTCGACCACCGCGACCGCCGCGCCGCTCGCAAGCAACCGCCGTTCGGCGCCATCGGCCCGGCGCGCGGCGACCACGCGCCAGCCCGCGCGGGCAGCCAGCCCGGCAAGCTCGTCACGCTGACGAAAGGAGAGCAGAAAGAGAGGCCGTTCGCGCCCGGTCATCGGTGTGGCGTGCATGGGCGCGGTTTCGGTCATCCGAATCAACCTAACCCAAGGCTTGCTGCGAAGTCATCAACGGCTTAGCTGCTTATTTCATGGCAGCGCCCGCCCTTGTTGACCGTCACGGCCGCACGATCCGCTACCTGCGGGTATCGGTGACGGACCGGTGCGATCTGCCCTGCCGCTACTGCATGGCCGAGAAGATGACCTTCCTGCCCCGCAGCGAGCTGCTGGCGCTGGAGGAGATCGCGCTGATCGCCGAGCGCTTCATCGCGCGCGGCGTCACCAAGATCCGGCTGACCGGTGGCGAGCCGCTGGTGCGGCGCGACGCGGTCGATCTGGTGCGGAGGCTGGGGCGCCAGGTCGGAAGCGGTCTCGACGAGCTGACGATGACGACCAACGGCACGCGGCTGGCCGACCATGCCGGAACGCTGGCGGAAGCAGGCGTGCGGCGGATCAACGTCAGCCTCGACAGTCGCGACCCTGAGATCTTCCGCCACATCACGCGCCACGGCGACGTCGCGCAGGTGCTGGACGGCATCGCCGCGGCGCAGGCGGCGGGATTGTCGATCAAGATCAACATGGTCGCGCTGAAGGGTCTGAACGACGATCAGATCGCGCCGATGCTCGAATGGGCGGGCGCCTCGGGCATGGATCTGACGCTGATCGAGACGATGCCGCTGGGCGCGATCGATGAGGACCGCGCGGATCGCTTCGTGCCGCTGACTCAGGTATTCGACGACCTGTCGCGCCGCTTCACGCTAACGCCCGACCATCACCGCAGCGGCGGCCCCGCGCGCTATTGGCACGTCGCGCAGACCGGCGCGCGGCTGGGACTGATCTCTCCGCTCACGGGTAATTTCTGCGAGAGCTGCAACCGCGTGCGGCTGACCACCGAGGGCAAGCTGTTCACCTGCCTCGGCCATGAGGATCAGGTCGATCTGAAGGCGGCGATCCGCGAAGGCGGGCTGGCGGCGGTCGATGCGGCGATCGACGAAGCGCTGGCCGCCAAGCCGGCGCGGCACGATTTCAGCGTCGAGCGCGGTGCCGCGCCCGCCGTGGGCCGCCATATGAGCGTGACCGGCGGATGAGCGGTCTTCGCCGGGCGCTCGTCGCCTCTCCGACCAACCCGGCCGAGGTCGCCGCGCACGAACTGCTCGCGGCGCATGACTGGGTGCATCCGGACGAGGCCGAGATGATCGTCGCGCTGGGCGGCGACGGCTTCATGCTCCAGACGCTGCACATGCTGCTGGAGAAGCATCGCAACATGCCGGTGTTCGGGATGAACCTCGGCACGATCGGCTTTCTGATGAACGAGTGGCGGCCCGACGGGCTCGACGCGCGGCTGACGCGCGCTCGGCCGTTCAGGGTGACCCCGCTAGTGATGACCGCGACCACGGTCGAGGGCGAGACGCATGTCCTGCCCGCGATCAACGAGGTGTCGCTGCTGCGCGAGACGCGCCAGACCGCGAAACTCGAGGTCACGGTGAACGACCGCGTCGTGCTGCCCGAGCTGGTGTGCGACGGCATCCTCGTCGCCACGCCGGCGGGATCGACCGCCTACAACCTGTCCGCGCACGGACCGATCCTGCCTTTGGGATCGCAGATGCTGGCGCTGACCCCGATCAGCCCGTTCCGGCCGCGACGCTGGCGCGGCGCGATCCTGCCCGAAAAGACGCGGATCTCGCTTGAGGTGCTCGATCCCGGCAAGCGGCCGGTGAGCGCCGTCGCCGACCAGCGCGAGGTGCGCGACGTCGCGCGCGTTGAGATCGAGATCGATCCCAAGCGCGACCTGACCCTTTTGTTCGACCCCGAACACGCGCTCGACGATCGCATCACGATGGAGCAGTTCGTCGCCTGAACGACCGGGTTTTCGGCCGAAGCAACAATCTTTCCAAAATTGTTCCCCAGCCCGCTTGCAATGCGCGAAACCCCTTCGTATAGGCGCGCCCTCGCTGGTGTTCCCTGATAGCTCAGCGGTAGAGCATCCGACTGTTAATCGGACGGTCGTAGGTTCGAATCCTACTCAGGGAGCCAGCGAGTTTACCCCCCAAATCGTCAGTCCGGACCGCGCCGCGCCGAAGCGCCCGCGCGGTTACGGGTATGCGCGCGCCATTCCGTTTCCCGAATGATCGTTCAGCGAATGGACATTTGCGTTAGACTATTCGTTACAACCACATATCGGCACGAGTCGCCGCAGATGATTAGGAGGAAACTCATGCGCACCAGCCAGTCCCGCCGTTCGCGGGTCGCGGCGCTTGCCCTCGCTCTCGCGTCGGCATCCGTGCTTGCGTCCTGCGCGACGCCCACACCCTATCAGCCCGCAACCGGTAGTGGTTCGTACCGCACCGGATATTGGGATGAGCAGATCGAGAGCGACCGTTTCCGCGTCACCTTCGCCGGCAACAGCCTGACGTCGCGCGAGACCGTCGAGCGGTACCTGCTCTATCGCGCCGCGCAGCTCACCGTCGAGCGCGGCTACGACTATTTCACCCTGTCCGACCGCGACACCGAGAAGAAGACGCGGACCTATGTCGACCGGCCCTTCGGTCCCGGCCCGTGGGGCTATTGGGGCCCGTCGTGGCGCTATTACAGCCCGCGCTGGGGCTGGCGCGGCTGGAGCCCCTTCTACGGGGATCCCTTCTGGGATCGCGACATCGATGTGCGCACGGTCGACCGCTATGAGGCGAGCGCCGAGATCGTCGTCGGCCGCGGCCGCAAGCCGGAGAACGTCCGCGCGTTCAGCGCGCGCGAGGTACTCGACAATCTTGGCCCGTCGATCAGTCAGCCGCCCCGGCCGCGCTGATCCCCGGCTGAAAGCCAAAGAAAAGGGCCGCCCGGGAGACCGGGCGGCCCTTTTGCTTTGTGGCCCCTCCCCTGACGGGGAAGGGCTGGGAACGGCGCCCCTTACAGCGCGCCGTGGCAGTGCTTGTACTTGCTCCCGGAGCCGCAGGGGCACGGGGCGTTGCGGCTGACGCGGCCGGCCCATTGCGACGGATCGTCGCCCAGTGCCTCGGCATCCGGACGCGGGATATGCAGCGCGGGCAGATCGTTCGAGATCAGGCCCGCTGCGGCGGCATCCCAGTCGGCGCTGTTGTCGATGCCGGTCAGCGGATCGATGTGCGACGTCAGGAAGTCGGGCAGCTCGGGAAGCTCGGGCGGCGGCTGGAACTGGAACTCGGCCCAGGCCAGCGTGCGCGTCACGTCCTCGCGGATGTTGCCGAGCATGCGCTCGAACATCGCGAAGGCTTCCTGCTTATACTCGTTGATCGGGGTCTTCTGGGCATAGGCGCGCAGGTGGACCACCTGACGCAGCGCATCGAGCATGCCCAGATGCTCCTTCCAGTGATGGTCGAGATTCTGGAGCAGGATCGACTTTTCGATCTGCATCCATGTCTCGGGATCGAGATCGTCGGACTTGGCCTTCACGCGCACATCGGCCTGCTCACGGATGCGGTTCTCGACATCCTCGGGCTCGATACCGTCCTGCTCGGCGATCCACTGCTCGACCGGAGCCTCGACGCCCAGCGTCTTCTGGACATGCTCCTTGAGACCCGCAACGTCCCACTGCTCGGGATAGGTCTCGGCCGGGCAGAAGCGGCCGACAAGGTCGTTGACCGTCTCCGCGCGCATGTCCTCGACCACGTCGCCGACGGTGTCGGCGTCCATGATGTCGCTGCGCTGCTCGTACACCACCTTGCGCTGGTCGTTCATGACGTCGTCATATTCGACGACCTGCTTGCGGATGTCGTAGTTGCGCGCCTCGACCTTCTTCTGCGCGGTCTCGATCGCCTTGGTCAGCCACTTGGAGCCGATCGCCTCGCCGTCGGCGATGTTGTTGCGCATCATCTTGGCGAACAGCGTGTCCGGGCCGAAGATGCGCAGCAGATCGTCGTCGAGGCTGAGGTAGAAGCGCGACAGGCCCGGATCGCCCTGACGGCCCGAACGCCCGCGCAGCTGGTTGTCGATGCGGCGGCTCTCATGCCGCTCGGTGCCGAGCACGAACAGGCCGCCGGCTTCGAGCACCTGAGCCTTCTCGGCCGCGACCTCGGCCTTGATCTGGGCGACCGCGGCTTCGCGCTCCGGCCCCTCGGGCATTTCCTTGAGTTCGTCCTCGACGCGGAACTCGACGTTGCCGCCAAGCTGAATGTCGGTGCCGCGACCGGCCATGTTGGTGGCGATGGTCACCGCGCCAAGACGGCCGGCCTGCGCCACGATATGCGCTTCATTCTCATGCTGGCGGGCGTTGAGCACCGAGTGATCGACGCCTTCCTTGGTGAGATAGTCCGACAGCAGTTCCGACTTCTCGATCGAGACGGTGCCGACCAGCACCGGCTGGCCCTTCACCGCATGCTCCTTGATCGAGCGCGCGATGGCGATGAACTTGTCCTGCTGCGTCTTGTAGAACTCGTCGTCCTGGTCGATCCGCTGGACACCGACGTTGGTCGGGATCGTCACCACGTTCATTTTGTAGATGTCGAAGAATTCGGGCGCTTCGGTCGCCGCGGTACCGGTCATGCCCGAAAGCTTCGGGTACATGCGGAAATAGTTCTGGAAGGTGATCGAGGCGAGCGTCTGGTTCTCAGGCTCGATATTGACGCCTTCCTTGGCCTCGACCGCCTGATGCAGGCCGTCGGACCAGCGGCGGCCGTCCATCATGCGGCCGGTGAACTCGTCGATGATGACAACCTTCCCGTCCTTGACGATATAGTCGATGTCGCGCTTGCGCATGACGTTCGCCTGCAGCGCCTGATTGAGGTGGTGGACGACCTGCGTGTTCTCGAAATCGTAGAGGTTGGCACCCTGAAGCAGCCCGCCGGCCTCAAGCATCCGCTCCGCGGTTTCGATGCCGTCCTCGGTCAGGACGACGCTCTTCTGCTTCTCGTCCTTCTCGTACAGGCTCTCGTCGAGCTGCTTCACGATCGCGTCGACGCTGATGTACAGTTCGGACTTGTCGTCGGTCGGACCGGAAATGATCAGCGGCGTGCGCGCCTCGTCGATCAGCACCGAGTCGACCTCGTCGACGATCGCCATGGCGAACGGACGCTGCACCATCGTCGCGCGCTCATACTTCATGTTGTCGCGAAGATAGTCGAAGCCGAACTCGTTGTTCGTGCCGTAGGTGATGTCGGCGTGATACGCTTCGCGGCGCTGGTGATCGGCGAGGTTGGGAACGATCACGCCCACGGTCAGGCCGAGGAACTTGTAGATCTGCCCCATCCACTCGGCGTCGCGGCGGGCGAGATAGTCGTTGACGGTGATGACGTGGACGCCGTTCGCGGGCAGCGCATTCAGATAGGTGGCGAGCGTCGCCACCAGCGTCTTGCCCTCACCGGTGCGCATCTCGGCGATCTCGCCGCGATGGAGGACGATGCCGCCGATCATCTGCACGTCGAAATGGCGCATGCCGAGCACGCGGCGCGACGCCTCACGCACCGTGGCGAACGCCTCGGGCAGGATCGAGTCGAGCTTCTCGTCATTGGCGAGCCGCTCACGGAACTTCACGGTCTGCGCCGCGAGATCCTCGTCCGAGAGCGCCTGAAGCGCGGGTTCGAAGGCGTTGATCTTCGAAACGATGGCCCCAAGGCCTTTGACGTACCGGTCGTTGGACGAACCGAACAGGGATTTGGCCAAACCGCCGAGCATGATGGATTCCAGTCGTATAAAATTGCGGGATGCGCGCCCGGCTTGCGGACGCAGCTATTGCGTGTGCGAGGGGGGCCGCTCCGCATCGGGAGCGGCGGCGCGGCTATTCCAGCCGGCGCTCGCTTGTCAGGCGCGCGGGACGAAGCGCCGGCGCGTCATGGATGGCGAAGGATGCGGCAACGGGACGCTGCGGCGTCGCGAGCGGGATCGAGGTGCGGGCCGCGGTGACGGCGGCGACTGCCTCCGCCGCGACCTCGGCGGCGCGGGTGATCGCGGTTTCACTCTGCCGCTGCGCCACGCGCAGGTCACGGTCGCCGGTGAAGGCACCGGTCAGACCCGCCAACAGCGCGGAGAGAAACAGCAACAGTTGCACGATCAACCCTGTACCAAACCCCTGGTTGCCCGCCGCTGAACGACAGGGCGTGCACGACATAGGGCGGGACTTGGCTTCATCCAAGTCCAAAACCGCGATGGTCAGCCGGCGATTACCCACCGCACGGGCAGAACGACGCGCGATTTGACCGCTTCTCCACCCACCCGCATCGGGCGGTAGCGCGCCGCAGCGGCAAGCTGGAAGGCGGCCGCGTCCAGCGCGGGATAGCCCGAACTCTGCTCCAACGCGCAATCGATCAGCGATCCCGTGACGTCGAGGACGCACCGCAGTCGTGTCAGTCCCTGCTCCCCGTTCGCCATCGATGCCGGTGGATAGTAGCGCATCGTATCGGGCATGAACGCAACACTCGGCAACTCCACTTGCCCGGGGGCGTCGGCGGGGGCCAGCGGAGCCGGGGTCTGAAGCGGACGCGGCGCGGGAAACGGTGCAGGCCGAACCGGCGAATTCGAGGATTGCGCCGCGAGCAAAAGCACCATCAGAGCAGTCTGCAGCATCAGCCCGTCCCCCTTCGTCAGTCGCGCTTACGCGTCACCTCGCACCCAACCCGCGCGTCGGGATAGACGTCGAGCTTCATCGACCGCACCCTGACCATCCGGACCCGCGGATCGGCGGCGAGCGCGAGGCGCGCGACCTCGTCGCACAGCGTTTCCTGCAATTCGATATGCCGCGACGCGCCCAGCGCGCGGATGCCCTCGCGCAGATAGTCGTAATCGACCACCGCCTCGATCCGGTCTTCCGGCGCCGCGTCATAGGCGCAGCTAAGCCAGACGCTCACCGCCACGCGCTGGGGCGCGGCGCGCTCATGGTCGTGGATGCCAAGGCCGATCGTGACCTCCAGCCCCTCGAGCAGGATCGTGTATTCAACCATGCGGGCGCGCATCGGGTCTGGCCCGGCCTTCGAACATTACGTCCCCTTCGCGTCGAACGAAGCGCTGGCCGCAATCGACGAAGACATTCTGCCCGGTGATGCTGCGCGCGGTCAGCAAATGCGCGACCGTGCGCGCGATCTCGGTGATGTCGACCGGCCGCTCCAGCAGGTTGCGCGAGGCGACCCGCGCGAACTCGTCGGCGCTCTGGTCGAGCGACGGCAAGGTCAGGCCCGGCGATACCGCGTTCACCCGGATTCGCGGCGCCAGCGCCATCGCCAGTAACCGCGTTGATTCCGCCAGCCCGGCCTTGCTCAGCGTGTAGGTCAAGAAATCCGGGTTGGGATTGTCGAGCTTCTGGTCGAGCAGGTTGACGATCGCGCCGTCCGCCAGCTCCGTCTGGGCCGCCATCGCCGAGG
>DATIGZ010000203.1:0-5965 GCA_035481255.1 Sphingomonas sp.
GGCATCGCCTCGGCCGAGACGGGCTCGAGCAGCACCCCCTCGCTGTCGATCAGCATCAGCTGGCCCTGGTGCTGCCACACCGCCGCGGCCTTGCGCTCGACGATATGCACCACCAGCGTGTCGGGCATACGGCGCGAGACGCGCGCGTCGGCGACCCAGCCGATCGTCATCAGCTTGCCGCGCACCTCATCCAAATCGACCAGCGGCATCGCCTGCGACTTCTGGTCGAGCGTATAGCCATAGACGGTTTCGGCGTCGGCGCGCTTGATGCCCTGCACATCGACCTGCTCGACGCGGAAGCCGGCACGCCCGATCCCCTCGGCCAGCGCGGTGCCGACCATGCCGGGCACGCCGAACAGGGTGGCGACACCGAGCGCCGAGGCGATCGCGATGCCGGTGATGCCCCACACGGTGATCCGGTGCAGCGTCGCTTCGCTTACCGGCAGCGCCGCGACCGCGAGGTCGAGCACATTCGCCTGCTTCTTCTTCGACTGCTGCGCGCGCCGCTTGGGCTTGACCGCGGGACGCTTGGCGGGGCTGGGCTTACGGCTCATCCCGCCGGCTCCGCGTCGGCCATTGCCTCGTCGACGATCGCCTGAACCAGCTGCGCGTAGCTCATGCCGAGCTTCTTCGCCTGCTCGGGAACGAGGCTGAGCGGCGTCATGCCCGGCTGGGTGTTCACCTCAAGCAGGAACAGACCCTCGACGCCGAGATTGTCGTCCCAGCGGAAGTCGGAGCGCGAGGCGCCCTTGCAGCCGAGCAGGCGGTGCGCGTCGAGCGCGAGGCGCTTGCACGCGTCGGTGATCTCGTCCGGAACCTGCGCGGGACAGACATGCTCGGTGAGGCCATCGGTATATTTGGCGTCGAAGTCGTAGAAGCCGCTCTTGGGCTTGAGCTCGGTCACCATCAGCGCCTGATCGCCCAGCACCGCCGTGGTCAGCTCGCGCCCGCGGATGAACGGCTCGGCGAGCAGCTCGTCGAACTCCTGCCACGGCCCGGTGGCCTGAGGCGAGATCGGGTTGCCGTAATTGCCCTCCGCCGTGACGATCGCGACGCCGACCGACGAGCCTTCGTTGACGGGCTTGAGCACATAGGGGCGCGGCAGCGGATCGCGCTCGTACAGCGCTTCGGTCCGCACGATATGCCCGCCCGGCATCGGGATACCCTGCGGCACCAGCGCCTGTTTGGTCAGTTGCTTGTCGATCGCGATGACCGAGGTGACCATGCCGCTGTGCGTGTAGCGAATGCCCATCAGATCGAGCATGCCCTGCACCGTCCCGTCCTCGCCCGGCGTGCCGTGCAGCGCGTTGAACACGAGATCGGGACTGGCCGCGGCGAGCTTCGCCGCGACGTCGCGGCCCATGTCGATGCGCGTGACGGTATGGCCGAGCGACTCCAGCGCGTCCGCGATGCCGGTGCCCGACATCAGCGACACCGGCCGTTCCGCCGACCAGCCGCCCATCAGGACAACGATATGGAGGGGCTTCACCGATACGCTCACTTGGATACTCCTACGCGTTCCTTGTCGGCATCGTCGGCGAACACGCCGACACGCTGGATTTCCCATTCCAGCTCGACGCCTGACTGCGCCTTGACCTTGGCCCGCACTTCCTCGCCCAGCCCCTCGATATCCGCGCTGGTCGCGTCGCCGGTGTTGAGCAGGAAGTTGGTGTGCTTCTCGCTCACCTGCGCGCCGCCCTTGCGCAAGCCCCGGCAGCCAGCCGCGTCGACCAGCCGCCACGCCTTGTCGCCGGGCGGATTCTTGAAGGTCGACCCGCCGGTCTTGCTGCGCAGCGGCTGCGATTCCTCGCGCGCGGCGGCGATGCGGTCCATCTCCGCCTGAATCGCGGCGGGTTCATCGATATGCCCGCGGAAGGTCGCGCTGACGACCACCGCGCCTTCCGGCAGTTCGGAATGGCGATAAGTATAGCCGAGCTGCTCGACACCGAGGATCTTCCGCTGCCCCGAACGCAGCACGACCTCGCAATCGACCAGCACGTCCGCTGTCTCGCGGCCATAGGCGCCGCCGTTCATCCGCACGAAGCCGCCGACCGTGCCGGGGATCGAGCGCAGGAACTCGACGCCGGCGATCCCGGCATCGCGCGCCGAGGAGGACACAAGGATGCCGCTCGCGCCGCCGCCGCATTTCAGCGTCGTCACATCGAGCCGCTCGACCTTGGCGAACGGCTTGCCCAGCCGCACCACCACGCCCGGCACCCCGCCGTCGCGCACGATCAGGTTGGAACCGAGGCCGAGCGCCATGACCGGGACGTCCGCGTCGAGGTCGCGCAGGAAATCGCTGAGGTCGTCGACGTCGGCCGGCTCGAACAGCCATTGCGCGTTGCCACCGCTCTTGAACCACACGAGCGGCGCCAGCGGCGCATCGGCGCTGAGCTTGCCGCGAACCTTGGGGAGCAGCGCGACGCTCACTTCACCCCCCACAATTTCGCCCATTGTTTCCACAGCTTAAGGTTCGCCTCGGCCGCCTTCTGCCCCGCCTGTTGAAGGTCGTTCACCTGCCCGCCGGCATCGAGCAGCTTCTGCGCCGCGTCGAGCTGCGCCTTCTGCGCGCGCAGGATCTCGCGCTGCATGTCGGTGGCGAGGGTGAACCAGTCGCTCATGCGGCCTGCTTCCGCCGCGCGTTGACCGCATCGGCAAGGCCCGCGGCCCATTTGGTGATGTCGCCCGCGCCGAGGCAGACAATCAGGTCGCCCGGCTGGGCGATGTTCGCCACTTTCTCCGCGAGCGCGGCCGCATCGGCGATGGTCGCCGCCGAACGGTGCCCGCGCTCGCTGGTCCGCGCCACCAGCGCCTCGGCGTCGACGCCCTCGACCGGCGCTTCGCCCGCGGCATAGACCGGGCTCACGAACACCATATCGGCGTCGTTGAACGCCTGCGCGAAGTCATCCATCAGATTGCCGAGGCGCGAATAGCGATGCGGTTGAACCACCGCGATCACCCGGCCCTCGACGCTCTCGCGCGCCGCCGCCAGCACCGCGCGGATCTCGACCGGGTGGTGGCCGTAATCGTCGATGACGATCGCGGGGTTGCCGCTGTCGAAGCCGATCTCGCCGACCTTGGTGAAGCGGCGCTTGACCCCGCCGAACTTGGCGAAGCCGTTCTGGATGGTGGCGTCGTCGATGCCCATCTCCAGCGCCACGCCGATCGCGGCGAGCGCGTTCTGGACATTGTGGCGACCCGGCATCGGCAGGTCGATCCCCTCGATCGAACGCGTGGTGCCGTCGCGCGAGCGGATGATCGCCTCGAACCTGTTGCCGCCCGGATAGGGGTGGACGTTGACCCCGCGCACATCCGCGCTGGCGGCGAAGCCATAGGTCACGATCCGCCGGTCGCGCACGCGCGGGATGATCGCCTGCACCTCGGGGTGGTCGAGGCACAGCAAAGCCGCGCCATAGAAGGGCACATTCTCGACGAACTCGACATAAGCGTCCTTCGCCTTGTCGAACGAACCATAGTGATCGAGATGCTCGGGATCGATGTTGGTGACGACCGCGATCGTCCCGTCGAGCCGCAGGAAGCTGCCGTCGCTCTCATCGGCCTCGACCACCATCCACTCGCTGTCGCCGAGCCGCGCGTTGGAGCCGTACTGGTTGATGATGCCGCCGTTGATCACGGTGGGGTCGACCCCGCCCGCGTCGAGCAACGCCGCGATCATGCTGGTCGTCGTGGTCTTGCCGTGCGTCCCCGCCACGGCGACGGTGGACTTGAGGCGCATCAGTTCGGCCAGCATCTCGGCCCGGCGCACCACGGGGATGCGCGCGGCATAGGCGGCCTCGACCTCGGGGTTGGTGCGCACGATCGCCGTGGAAGTGACGACCACCGCCGCGCCGCCCAGATTATCCGCGCTATGGCCGATCGCGACCGGGATGCCGCGCTTGCGCAGCCCCTCGACGACATAGCCTTCGGCGACGTCGCTGCCCTGCACCTTATAGCCCAGATTGTGCATCACCTCGGCGATGCCGGACATGCCGATCCCGCCGATGCCGACGAAATGGATGGTGCCGATATCCTTGGCGACGCCCTTCATGCGCCCAAGCCTCGCGAGAGGCGTCCCTTACGCATACGCTGCTTTCTCAATGGTGACGGGCTTGGCGTGCCCCTGCCCCGCCGACGCCCAGTCGGCATCGATCGATTCCACAAGGTCGGCCAGATCGCGCGCCGCATCCGGGCGGCCGACGCTGCGCGCGCAGGCCGCGGCATTGGCGAGCGCGTCGGGCTCAAGCCCCAGTTTCTGCATTTGCTTGGCGAGTTCCTGCGCGGTGAAGGCGCGCTGGGGGATGGTCCGCGCGCCGCCCGCCTCGCTGATTTCGCGGGCATTGGCGGTCTGATGGTCGTCGGTCGCGCCGGGCAGCGGCACGAGGATCGCCGGGCGGCCCGCCGCGGTCAGTTCGGCGATGGTCGAGGCGCCCGCGCGCGCGATCACCAGATGCGCCCAGGCCAGCCGCTCGGGCAGGTCGGGCAGATAGGTCGCGATCTCAGCCGGGATGCCATGCTCGGCATATTTGCGGCGCACCTCGTCGATATCCTCGACGCGCGCCTGATGCGTCACCTGAAGCCGGCGGCGGAAATGAACCGGCAGCAGCGCGAGACCATCGGGCACGACTTTCGACAGGATCGATGCGCCCTGGCTACCGCCCGTGACCAGCACACGGAAGATGCCGTCCTCGTCCAGCGCCGGATAGGGTTTCATGCGCAGGTCGAGCACCGCCTGCCGCACGGGATTGCCCACCAGATGCGTCTTGACCGCATAGCCTTCCTTGAGCCGCTCGACTTCGGCGTAGCTGGTCGCGATCGCCGCGACCTTGCCCGCGACCAGCCGGTTGACCCGGCCGAGCACCGCGTTCTGCTCATGGATCACCGCCGGAACCCTGGCCGAGAAGGCTGCCATCAGCGCGGGGAGCGAGGCATAGCCGCCGAACGCGATCACCGCCGATGGCCGGAACTCGCGATAGAGAGCGCGCGCCTGTGCCCGCCCCTTGCGCATCGCGTTCGCCGCCCGGAGCCAGCCGAGCGGCCCGCCGGAGAAGCGCGACACGGGAACGACGCGCGTTTCGATTCCGTCGAACAGATCGGGGAAACGCACCCCGCGCTCATCCGAAACCAGTGCAACCTTGTGTCCGCGCCGCATCAGCTCGGTCGCGAGCGCCGCCGCCGGGACCATGTGCCCGCCAGTGCCCCCGGCAGCCAATACGTAACGCCGTCCCGAACTCATCAACCGCTTCCTCGAACCGTGTAGGGCGAGCGCTTCAAATACGGATTCCGCCGCGTGAACGCGAGCAATAGTCCCATGCCGATCGACAGCGCGACCATCGACGACCCGCCATAGGAAATGAACGGCAAGGTCATGCCCTTGGAGGGGGCGAGCCCGGTGTTCACCGCCATGTTGATCAACGCCTGAATCCCGAATTGGGCCGCCAGCCCCGCGGCGGCAAGCATGCGGAAGCTGTCCTCCTCGTCGAGCAGCTTGACCAGCACGCGCAGAATGATCGCGAGATAGAGGATCGCGATGCCGATGCACGCGATCAGCCCGAACTCCTCGCCCACGACTGAGAAAATATAGTCGGTATGCGCCTCGGGCAGCTTGAACTTGACCGTGCCGCCCCCCGGCCCGGTGCCGGTAGCGCCGCCCCCGGTGAGCACGGCATGCGCCATGTCGGTCTGATAATGCTCCGCCGCCGCCTTTTCGGGATCGGGGAACAGGAAGCTGTCGATGCGGGTGCGCGCGGTGTCGTAGAAGAGATAGGCCGCGATCACGCCAGCGACGGCGCCGCCGCCCAGCACGCCCATCGCGCGCGTCGAAATGCCCGCGAGCATCAGCAGCACGATCCAGACGAGACCGAACACCATCGTCTGCCCGAAGTCCGGCTGTTTCATCAAGAGCGCGGCGACCACCGCGGTCAGCACGCCAGTCAGCGGGATCACCGGCAGATCCGCGTCCTTCGAG
>DATIGZ010000204.1:0-14862 GCA_035481255.1 Sphingomonas sp.
GATGTTGTTGAGTTCGGGCACGAGGCGCTCGGCGGCGGCATCGTCGATCGCGATGCGCGCGAGGCTCGCGACCTTCTTCACGGTTGCGGTATCTACGGACATGAGGGCGCGCCTAGCAGCGACGCCCCCATTCCATCAAGCGCGCTTATTCGAAGGAGTCCCCCACCGGCTCGCCACCGACGAAGACCTGACGGCGCTCGACCTTGCGGACCTCGATGGCACCGGATTGGAATCCGGCAGCCGAACGGTTGCGGGCGGCCGCGTCGACGGCGGGCCTGGGAAGCTGGTCGCTCCCAATCCACTTGCCCTTTGTCAGCACGAAACGGCCCGGGTTCGGCGACGGGCACTGACCGAAACCGGCCGCGGGCACCCGTACCTCCACCGTCGGCGCCCCCGGCTTCGATGCCGGAGTCGAAGCGGGTGTTGGCGCAGGCGCGGGGCGGAAGCACGAATCCATCATAAGCACTGCCTCGGTGCCGCCTGGAAGGAAGGTCAGCGTGCAAGCTTCGCGGCGGCATTGCCAGATGTTCGCGATCGCTTCGCGCAGTTCCGGCGGGAGTGCGGTTCCGGCGGGAAGGATCCGCAGCGTCTTGTCGAGCCCCTCCTCCCTTACCGCCTGCTCGCCATCAGGCGCATCCCAGCGATTCTTCGCCGCAAAAGCCTCATTCGCCTTGGTGCGGATCGCGGAAATCGCCGATTTCTTGAGCCGCTCGAGCTCGCGGCGCCCCGGCTCGCCAAAATCGAACGCGAGCGCGCGCCAGTCGAACTTCTCCGGAGTGATCCGTCCCGATTCGAGCCGAGCGACCTGATCGCGAGTCGAGATGGCGTTGAAGCTGACGATCGGAGTCGCCAGCAACAGCGCGACGCCGCAGGTGAGGATGGCGATGTTGAGGTTGGCGGGACGCACCTTTTCCGCCCAGCCCCCTCGCCCGCGGATGACGCTGACGAGGTAAGCGACCGCGACGACGCTGGCGAGGATGACAAAGGTCAGCGCCCACAGCCGCTCCGGCGTGAAGCCGTACTGGCCGATGCGCAGGCCCGTGGCGATCGCGGCGATCGCGGCGAGCGGGAAGATCACAACCGCCAGGATCATCGCCGCCCAGCGCAGCACGCGGTTGCGCGGGGCGTCATCCGCGCCATTGCCCAGCACCGCATTGACCAGCAGTAGCGCGCCGACGACGCAACCCAGAAGGATCGGCGTAGTCGACTTGGTCGCATCCCACAGCGGCTGAAGCCCGGTGAACGGCAGCGCCAGCAGGAACAGGCCAAGCCCGATCGCCAGCACCGGGGCGAGCACGCCGAGGACGAGCATCGCGACATTCTGAAGCAACGAGACGATCCGGCTATGCTCACGCAGCAGCGCGAGGCCAAGGCCGAAGGCAAGGCCGACCAGCGACCGCCAGAACCACTCCTTCTGCAAAAGGTCGCTGAGGAACTCGATCCCGATCAGCTGGAACAACGCCGCGAGCAGGAACGACAACAGCATCGTCACACCGACGAACGCCCAGCCAAGACCCCACAATATCGCGTTGGTCCAGACATGGTCGTAGGCGGCAGGGTAGGAAATCGGCCGGAAGCCCGATTCGCGGCCCGCCTGAAACAGCGGCGCGGCGATGCCGATGGCGAGCGCGAGGCTGAACACGCGCCACCCTTCGGTGCTGCTCCAGCCCGACGTGGCGCCGTTGAAATAGAGGATCAGCGCGGCGACCACTCCGCAGCCGAGCGCGAAGACGATCGAGCGGCGCCAATCCTCGCGCACCACGACGAAGGCGAAGACCAAAGCCGATACGCTGACGAAGCTGAGCAGCGCGAGGCGGAGCGCGCTGATTTGAGGCTGATAGTCCGAACCGATGATCCAGTGTGCGATCAACCCCGTAGCGAGGCCCAGTCCGGCCAGCATGAACGGCAGCAGCGGCCAGCGTTCGTCCTGATCCTCAATCCGAATCGTCATGCCCCGCCCTCTCCCTCCGCTACTACGTCATCAAGGTTGCATCCTTCGCAACCATCGCGCAACGGAACGCGATTGCCCGGCAGCGTGTTATGCTGCAATGCACAATGGGAGCCCTGAGTGGCGCGCAAGTTCCTCTATATCGTGGCGGTGTTGATCGTGCTCGCGCTTGCAGCAACCTTTGCCTATCGAATCTGGGGTGCCGAGCTGCTGCGGCAGGCGATGGTGCCCGGCGGGCGATTCGAATCGCAGGCGGCACTACCGGCCGACAGTTACAAGCGCGCGGAAATGTGGCTCGCGCGGCCCGACAAGCCAGGCAATCCGGCGCTGTGGGCGCCCACCGGCTTTGAAGCGGCGAAGGAGCCGGCGGCCGCCGTGTTCTTCATCCACCCGACCTCCTACCTCAACCGCGCCCACTGGAACGCGCCGCTGGACGACAAGGAAGCGAATGATCGCGCCACGCTGTTCCTCCGCGGACAGGCCAGCGCGTTTAACGGCGCTGGGGCGGTCTGGGCGCCACGATACCGTCAGGCGACCTTCGGCGCGTTCCTGACCAGCAAGGAAGATGCGCGGCAGGCGCTCGACCTCGCCTATCGCGACGTCACCGCGGCGTTCGACCAGTTCCTTGCCGAAGCGGGCGAGCGACCGATCATCCTTGCCGGGCACAGTCAGGGCGCGCTGCATCTGACCCGGCTGCTCCACGACCGCATCGCGGGCAAACCGATCGCCGGCCGTGTGGTCGCGGCCTATGTGGTGGGCTGGCCGGTTTCGAAGACCGCCGATCTGCCGAAGCTCGGACTAACGGAATGCACCGCGGCGGATCAAACCGGCTGCATCCTGTCGTGGCAGAGCTTCGCCGAGCCGGCTGACCCGTCGTTGCTGCTAGACACGTTCGATGCCTCGAACGGCTTCACCAGCGCCGCCCGCGCGGGAACGCCCATGATCTGCACCAATCCGATCACCGGCAAACCGGGAACGAAGGCGGAGGCGAAGGCCAATCTGGGCAGCCTTGTCCCCTCCTCCGACTTCTCGAGCGCCGTGCTCCAGAAGGGCGTGGTGGCGGCGCGATGCGAGGGACGCGGCGTGCTGATGATCGGAAGCGCGCCGGAAGGGATCGGCGGGCAATATGTGCTGCCGGGCAACAACTATCATGTGTTCGACTATTCACTGTTCTGGGCGAATGTCCGGGCCGACGCCGAGCGGCGGCTGAAGGCGTTCAAGCCGTGATCACCACCGACCGCAATGCCTTTCGCGAGGCGCTGCCGCAGGGTGGGCGGCTGCTGGGACTGGACGTCGGCACCAAGACGATTGGGACGGCGTTGTGCGACGCGGGCTGGTCGTTCGCCAGCCCCGCGCTGCTGGTCAAGCGGACCAAGTTCACCGCCGACAAGGCGGCGTTGGCGGCGCTGATCGCCGAGCAGCAGGTCAAGGGACTGGTAATCGGCCTGCCCCTCAACCTCGACGGCACCGACAGCCCACGCACCCAGTCCACCCGCGCCTTTGCCCGCAATGTCGAGGACATGGGCTTGCCGGTTCTGCTGTGGGACGAGCGCTGGTCGACCGCGGCGGTCGAACGGCAGATGATCGCCGAGGATCTGTCGCGCGCGAAACGCGCCGAGCGGGTCGACAAGCTCGCCGCCAACTACATCCTGCAAGGGGCGATCGACGCGCTCGCCACCGGCTGAATGGTTTCCCAAGAGACGTGGTTGCGAAGCCGCGCCCAAAAGGGCAGCGTCGCGCACGACCAGATTCGGGGGACTTTCATGCGCCAGTTGCTTCTCGCCGCCACTTTCCTCGCCCTCCCTGTCCTCGCGCAGGACAAGCCGGCCAGGGATGCGCCTCTCTCCGCCAAGGCGGAGGCCGAAGCCGCGCAGGTGCGCGCGCCGGTCGAGGAGCAGAGCGCTGTGAGCAAGGGCAGCGTCACGGTGGGCGGGCAGCGCATCGCCTATACCGCGACCGCGGGCACGCTGACGGTGCGCGACGACGAGGCGAAACCCTCCGCCAGCTATTTCTACACGGCGTATACCAGGGACGGCGGCGGAGCGGACCGGCCAGTCACCTTCTTCTACAATGGCGGACCGGGCTCACCGACGATCTGGCTGCACATGGGAAGCTTCGCGCCAGTGCGCGTCACCACCGCCAATCCCGAATATATTCGTCCCGCCCCCTATGGCTTTGGCCCCAATCCCCATTCGCTGATCGACAAGAGCGATCTCGTCTTCATCGACATGATCGGCGCGGGGTGGTCGCGGCCGCTGGGCGAGAAGAGCGGCAAGGATTTCTGGGGCGTCGATCAGGACGCCGAGGGCTTCGCGCGCGCGATCACTCGCTACATCACCAAGAACAACCGGTGGCGCAGCCCGAAGATCCTGTTCGGGGAGAGCTATGGCACGCTGCGCAACCCGGTGGTCGCGGCCAAGCTGGAGCAGGCCGGGATCAGCCTGAATGGCATGGTCCAGTTCTCGACCATCATGAACTATGGCGTGCGCCAGTCAGGCTATGACCAGAACTACCTGACGTTGTTCCCGACGATGGCTGCGACGGCGTGGTATCATAACCGCCTGCCCAATCGCCCCGCCGACCTGCGCACCTTCCTCGACGAGGTGCGCGGTTTCACCACTGGCGCCTATGCCGCGGCGCTGGCCAAGGGATCGAACATCCCGGCGGCCGAGAAACAGGCGGTCGCGCGGCAGATGGCGGGCTATATAGGCCTCAGCGAAGCCTTCATCCTGCGCGCCGATCTGCGCATCGACCTGTCGCACTTCCAGACCGAGCTGCTGCGCGACCGGCGGCTGGCGGCGGGGCGGCTCGATTCGCGCTACACGCTCAACATGACCGACGCGAACGCGGACAGCCCGGGCGACGACCCGTCCTCGACCGCGATCTCGGGCGCCTTCGTCGCGACGTTCCAGGATTATGCGACGCGCGTGCTGGGCTACAAGACCGACCTGCCCTATCGCATGACCGCGCGGGGTCCCGGCTTCAACTGGGACTGGAACCATCGTCCGCCCAACGCGACCCAGCCGCAGACCACCCCCAATTCCGGGCTGGACCTGGCCTGGACGATGCGCACCAACCCGTATCTGAAGGTGATGTTCGTCAACGGCTATTACGACTTCGCCACGCCGTTCTTCGGAGCGGAGTTCGATGCCTCGCACATGTTGCTGGACGAGGCGCTGCAGCGGAACATCGACTTCACTTACTATGAGGCGGGGCACATGGTGTATCTCAACCCCGACGAGCTGGCGAAGATGCACGCCGACCTCAGCCGCTGGTACGACAAGACGCTGGCGGCCCCTACCCGCCCGGCGCCTCGGCCAGCGACCCAGCCGGGCGGGTAAGCGATTCACCCTTCGGGCCGCTTGCGCCACCCGCCCCGCCTCGCTAACCGCAGGCTTTAATGCAACCGCCGATCGATCATCGCCCCGGCGCCCAGATTCAGGGGCGCGCCGTGTTTCCGCACGCGCACCTGACGGGCATTTCCGGGCTTCAGCCGCACGAGATATTGTTCCTCCTCGACGAGGCGGAACAGTGGATCGAAGCCAATCGCAGCCGCGCCAAGAGCGACCACCGGCTGGATGGACTGACCCAGATCAACGCCTTCTTCGAGAATTCGACGCGGACCCTGCTGTCGTTCGAGATCGCGGGGAAACGGCTGGGCGCGGACGTGGTCAACATGCACGCCGCGCAATCGAGCGTGAAGAAGGGCGAGACGCTGATCGACACGGCGATGACGCTCAACGCGATGCGCGCCGACGTGATCGTGATCCGGCATATGAGCTCAGGCGCGGTGCAGTTGATCGCCGACAAGGTCGATTGTCCGGTGCTCAACGCGGGTGACGGCAGCCATGAACATCCGACTCAGGCGCTGCTCGACGCGCTGACGATCCGCCGCCGCCGCGGCAGCATTGCGCATCAGCGCGTGGTGATCTGCGGCGACATCCTGCACAGCCGGGTCGCACGTTCGAACATCCTCGCGCTCACCGCGCTGGCGGCGGAGGTGCGCGTGGTCGCCCCCTCGACCCTGATGCCCGCGGCGATCGAGAAGATGGGGGTCACGCCCTATACCGATTTCGACGCGGCGCTGGAGGGGGCGGACGTAGTGATGATGCTGCGCCTTCAGAACGAGCGGATGTCGGGGGCATACATTCCTTCGACGCGCGAATATCACCTCAACTACGGTCTGACCGAAGAACGGTTGAAGCGCGCCAAGCCCGATGCGCTGGTGATGCACCCCGGGCCGATGAACCGCGGGGTCGAGATCACGTCGACCGTTGCCGACATGCCGGGCCGCTCCGCGATCACCGAGCAGGTCGAGATGGGCGTCGCGGTGCGCATGGCGTGTCTCGACGTGCTGACCCGGCGCGCGCGCGGCGTGGAGGGCTGGGCATGAACCTGGTCTTCCGCAACGCCCGGCTGGTCTGCCCCGAAGGCGGCGAACGCGAGGGCGACCTCTTCGTCGCGAATCACGAGATCGCCGCCGAGGCGCCTGGTGGCGCGCAGGTGATCGATTGCGGCGGCAAGTTGCTCGCCCCCGCGCTGATCGATCTTGGCGCCTTTGCGATGGACAAGGCGGCGTGCCGCGCGGGCGGCATCGCGCGCATCGGGCTGATGCCCGACCAGTCGCCGGTGCTCGACGGCCCCGGCATCGTCCAGCGCGCCGCTGACATGGGCAAGCCCGAGCTGTGGGTCCACCCGATCGCCGCCGCGACGCGCGGGCTGGAGGGCATCGACCTCGCCGAATTCGCGATCAACGCCGAAGCGGGCGCGCGCGCGGTTTCAACCGGACGGCGGTGGATCGCCGATTCGGGCGTGATGCGTCGCGTGCTCGCCTATGCGCGCGACTGCGGGCTAACCGTCATTTCGCATGCCGAGGATGCCGGACTCGCAGGTCGGGCGGTCGCGACCGAGGGCGAGACCGCCACCCGGCTAGGCCTTCCCAGCGCCCCCGCGGTCGCGGAGGCGCTGGCGATCGCGCGCGATCTGATGCTCACCGAACAGACCGGAGCGGCGATCCATTTCCGGCAGGTGACGACTGCCGCGGGCTTCGATCTGATCCGCGCCGGTAAGGCGCGCGGGATCGCCGTTACCTGCGGCATCACCCCGGCGCATCTGCTGCTGTCGGACATCAACGTCACCGATTTCCGCACCTTCGCCCGCCTCTCCCCGCCGCTGCGTGACGAGAGCGACCGGCGGGCGGCACTCGCCGCACTGGCGGACGGAACGATCGACGTCCTCTGCTCGAGCCATGATCCCCAGGGTCCGGAGGAGAAGCGCCTGCCCTTCGCCGACGCCACTCCAGGCATGGCGGGCGCGCAGACTCTGCTGACGCTCGGCCTTGGTCTTGTCCGCGACGAGCGCATCACACTCGACCGGCTGTTCGCGCTGATTGCGAGCAACCCGGCTAAACTGCTTGGAATCGAAGCCGGAACACTGGTACCCGGCATGCCCGCGGACCTCGTTCTGATCGACCCCGGCGCACCGTGGCAGATCAGCTCCGATCGCATGGCGGGCAAGGCGGGCAACACCCCGTTCGACGGCCTGCCCGTTCAGGGCAAGGCGGTGCGGCTGTTCAAGGGCGGCGCCGAGATCGCCTGAAACGGAAAAGGCCGGGCGATTGCCCGGCCTTCCCCCTTTTCCCTGATCCCGCAGCTTAGCGCGAAGCGACCTGCGTGCGGGCCGGTTTGACCCAGCTCGCCGCCTTGTCGCCCGCGCCCGTGCGGACGAAGCATTTGCCGCCGCCCGCGCGCACCTTGCGGCACAGCGTGTCGGCGCCGGCGCGATCAAAACCGCCCACCGCGAGTCGCTGGAAACTGCCCGCATCCGTCGTGACGCTGGCGCTGGACGGGGTCATGCCCTTGAGCGCGGGAGTGCGGCGGAGCGCACGGCCCCACGCGTCCTGCGCAACCCCGGCGCTGTCATAAGCGCCAAGCTGGACGAACCAGCCGCCCTTGCCCGGCTTGAATTCAGCCACCGGAGTCTTGATCGCGATCGCAAGCGGCTTGCGCGCGCCGGTGTCGATGCGTGCCACCGCCGGCTTGATCGCCCCCTGGGCGGGGACCGCCTGAACGACCTCCTGACGCGGGGCGAAGACGATCTGGTTACCGCTCGGCGCGGTGATCGCGGGCGCGATCTCGACGCTGGCCATTGCCGTGTCGACGGCGGTGGCGGCAGGCGCCACGACCGCAGCGACCGGGGCCGTGCCAGTGTCGGGCATATAGGCTTCCACCGGATCGGCGACCTGCTGCGCGGCAACTGCGGTGGTCATCGAACGGGCGAGCGCGAGTTGTTCGGGCTGACCGCGATCGGCGACCGGCGTAACGCCGAGCAGCGAGGCGACCTGGTCATAGGCGTTCTGCGGCCGCGAGAAGCTGGCCCACTGCATGATCCGCGCATCGAGCTTGTCGGGCGAGAGATCGACCCCGGCGACGGCACGCGCCTGCTGCCACTGACCCGCTAGCGCGAAGCTGAGCGCCAGATTCTGGCGGGTCTTGGCGTCGGCGCCCGGCTGGCGCGCAGCGGCGGTAAGCAGCGTGACCGCGCCGGCAGGGTCGCCGGCCAGCGCGATGGCGAGGCCACGGTCGCTGGCGGGGATGCTGCCCGCATGGGTTTCCAGCGTCTGACGCGCGGTGCTCCACTCGCCGACCGCGATCTGCGCGAGCGCGAGGTTGAGCGCGGTCCGGCCATTTGCCGGATCGAGCGACAGCGCCTCATTAAGCGCTTGCGACGCCGAAACGAAACGCCCGGCGAACAGGTAGGTCTCACCCAGAAGCTGACGATACTCGCCATTCTTCGGATCGAACGCGACCGCCGCCTCAGCATGGGTCACGGCCTTTTGCGCGTTAGCGTCCTTGAGCGCCTTGCGCGCCGCCCGAGCTTCCTTCGCGGCCTTCTTCACGTCCTGCGCGACGGTATCGCTGGCCACGGCCAGCCCGCCGATCAGCGACGGACCGCCGATGATCGGCGCACCAAGCACCAGCGCCGAGACGCCGATGGTGAGAAAACGACGTGCGTTCATGGCTCCAATCCCCTTGATCAGCGAGCCTTGCCCGCGGGGAGCCGGTCAGCCAGCGCCCCCACTTCGGGCAACGTGTCGAGAAACGCGTCGAGTGCTTCGGTGACGAGCAGCTGGGCCGAACGGCCCGACAGCGCCGAAGCGAGACGCAGCTTGAGATGGCGATCGGTGTCGAGCCGCAGCGTGAACGCCGCCTTGCCCTTCTTCGAGGCGACCTCACGCCCGATGCGGGCGGCGGTGGCGGTTGAAACCGGGCGCGGCGCAGGCGCTTCGGGCTCGGGCGCGGCTTCGATCACCGGCACTCGCTTCGCGAGCGGCGACGCCGGAGCGGGCTGCACGACGGGTTCGGGCTCGGGAAGCGGCTGGGCCGTCTGTACCGGGACCGGCGCCTCGACCGGAGGCTGCGGCGCGAACTCCTCGGCCAGCGCGTTGCGCTGTGCGAGCACCGGCGGCATCTCATGGCTGACGGGCGCGGGCTCGAAACCATCGAAGCCCATGTCGTTCCAGCCGAGATCGTCGAGCGAGGTGCCGGGGTTGAGACCGACAAAGCCCTGCGGACGCATCGCGGGACGGGCCTGCCCCTTGCGGGCCAGCAGGCCCGAGGACAGCGAGGCGGTTGGTTTGGCGGAACCGAACATCAGCTCACCACCCGGCGGCCGAAGCCACCCTGCGGGCGTCCGGAGAACGCGACATGCGTCGCGGCAGGCGCGGTGAACACGGTACGGCGGAAATTCTTCTCGAGCCGGTCGCCGATATACGACCAGAGCGCGGTGACCTCAGCCGCCGACTTGCCGTTCGGGTCGATCTCCATGACGGTGCGGCCGTCGATCATCGACGAGGCGAAATCGGTGCGCTGGTGGAGCGTGACCGGAGCGACCGTGCCGTGCTGCGACAGCGCGACCGCGGCTTCGCTGGTGATCTTTGCCTTGGGCGTCGCGGCGTTGACCACGAAGATCAGCGGCTTGCCGGCGCGGTCGCACAAGTCGACCGTGGCGCCGACCGCACGCAGATCATGCGGCGACGGACGCGTCGGGATGACGATCAGCTCGGCGACCTGGATCACGCTCTGGATCGCCATGGTGATGGCGGGAGGCGTATCGATCACCGCGAGACGGAAGCCCTGCTGGCGCAGCACCTCCAGATCGGCGGCGAGCCGGGCGACCGTGGTCTGGGCGAAGGCGGGGAAATCCGTCTCACGCTCGTTCCACCAGTCCGACAGCGACCCCTGAGGATCGATATCGATCAGCACGACCGGGCCATGGCCCGCGCGCTGCGCCTGCACCGCAAGGTGCCCGCTGAGCGTGGTTTTACCCGATCCGCCCTTTTGTGATGCCATCGCAAGTACGCGCATCTGCCCCTCTGAAAATCCCGGTTGCCCGACGCTGGGATGCCAGTGGGAAACTAAGAAGCGGTTAATGACGCGGCAGCGACACCGTCTTCATACCGGGCGGGTTTAACGCTTGCGCAAGCATTGCTTGGCCAGATGTTGGTTAACTGGCATTATCCAGAGGGTGCCGATGCGAGCGGGGATTGGCGGTATGCGTAAGTTTTCCTTGGCAATGCTGTTGGCGGCCGTGACGCTTCCCGGCACGCCCGCGCTGGCGGACGTGAAGGCGGGCGTCGATGCTTGGCAGCGTGGCGACTATAAGAAAGCGCTCGCCGAATGGCGCGGCCCGGCCGCGGCGGGAGATCCCGATGCGCAGTTCAATCTGGGGCAGGCCTATAAGCTGGGCCGCGGCGTGCCCGTCGACCTCGCCATGGCCGAGGAATGGTATCGCAAGGCGGCGCTGCAGGGGCATCCGCAGGCCGAGGAAAGCTATGGCCTGACCCTGTTCGAGAATAATAAGCGAGCGCAGGCCGCCGAATGGCTGGTCAAGGCCGCGGGCCGCGGCGAGCCGCGCTCGCAATATGTGCTGGGCACCATGTACTTCAACGGCGACGGCGTGGAGCGCGACTGGATCCGCGGCTATGCGCTGACCGTACGCGCGGCGGCACAGGGAATGCGGCAGGCATCGTCCGCGCAAGCGCAGATGGACCGGCACATCCCGCTCGCCGACCGGCAAAAAGGGCTGGAACTGGCCCGGCAGTATGAGCGCGATGCGGGCCGACCGCAGGTCGCTACGATCGTACCGTCTCCCACTGGCCCGTCGAACACACCGGTCGCGCGAGTCGAAAGCCCGACCACATCACACCCGCCCCAGACTCGCCCCGCCCCGCCGATCGTGAAACCGGCGCCCCGCCCGAGCACGCCAGCGGCTCAGTCTCCCGCGCCGATGCGTGACGGCGGCTGGAAGCTTCAGCTTGGCGCGTTCGGCGATCCGGGCAATGCCCGCCGGCTCGGCGCGCAAATGGGCGGCCGCTTTCCGGGGCGGCAGATTTCTTATGTGAAGTCGGGCAAACTCACTCGCGTGCTGGTCGGCCCCTTCGCCTCAAGCGGCGAAGCGAGCGGCGCCTGCCGCGGCGTCAGTCCGTGCGTGCCGGTACGGAACTAGGCGGTCAGTCCACCCACTCGTCGCGCGGAATGCCCTGCGCGTAGAGCAAGGCGGTCAGATCATTGTGATCGATCCGCGCTCCCGCGGCGGCGGCGACGATCGGCTTGGCGTGATAGGCGACACCGAGACCCGCTTGCTTGATCATCGCGAGGTCGTTGGCGCCATCCCCCACCGCCAGCGTCGCGCCGGTGTCGAGGCCCAACTCGGCCATCGCGCCAAGCAGCGTGGTTTCCTTGGTCGAGGAATCGACGATCGGCTTCGTCACCGCGCCGGTCAGCGCATCAGCCTCGATCAGCAGCTCATTGGCGATGACGCGGTCGAAGCCGATCCGCTCGCCCACCGGCTGCGCGAAGCGGGTGAAACCGCCCGAGACGAGGATCGCGGTCGCGCCGTTCGCCTTCATCGTCCGCACGAGCGTCCGCGCGCCGGGCATCAGCTGGACGCGCTCAGCAAGGCAACGGTCGATCGCGTCGGCGCCAAGCCCCTTCAGGAGAGCCACGCGCGCGTCGAGCGCCTCGGCGAAGTCCAGTTCGCCGCGCATCGCCGCTTCGGTGACCTCGGCGATCTGCGGCTTGATCCCGGCATAGTCGGCCAGCTCGTCGATGCACTCGACGGTGATCATGGTGGAATCCATGTCGGCGACGATCAGGCGCTTGCGACGCCCCTCCGCCGGCTGGACGACGATGTCGACGCAGTCGAACGCGCCTTCCAGCGCAGCGCGGGCCTGATCGGGGTTCGCGGCGAACGCGATGTCCACCACCCTGTCCGGCTCAAGCTCGGTCACGTCCGCCGGTGCGCAACCGGCATCGCGCAGCTTGTCCCGCGCGGAGGAAATATCGCCCGCTTCAAGCCGATCCGCTGCTATCAGCGTAACGATGAACATGCCGCACTCCCAAAAGCCAAGGGTGGCGCTAATTGCAGGGCCGACCGCCAGCGGCAAGTCCGCATTGGCGATCGCGCTCGCGCGGCAGGCGGGCGGGACGGTGATCAACGCGGATTCGGCGCAGGTCTATGCCGAGTTGCGCGTGCTGAGCGCGCGGCCCCTGGTGGAGGAAGAAGCTCAGGCGCCGCACCGGCTGTTCGGCCATGTCGCGGGGAGCGAGGACTATTCCGCCGCACGCTGGGCCGAGGAGGCCAGGGCCGAGATCGCGGCGGCGCATGATCGCGGCAGCCTGCCCCTGCTGGCGGGCGGCACCGGCATGTATATCCGCACCCTGCTCGACGGCATCGCACCCGTGCCCGAGATCGACCCCGCGATCCGAGCTGAGGTGCGCGCACTGCCCGTGGCGGAGACCCGCCGCCTGCTCGAACAGGCCGACCCCGAAGCCGCCGTGCGGCTCAATCCCAGCGACACCACCCGCGTCGCCCGCGCGCTCGAGGTCGTCCGCTCGACCGGACGCACCCTCGCCGCGTGGCAGGCCGAGCGCGTCGGCGGGATCGGCGAGGCGATCGACCTCGCCCCGCTCATTCTGCTTCCCGACCGGGCGTGGCTCGCCGAACGTTGCGATCGTCGCCTACGCGCGATGTTCGAGGACGGGGCGATCGAGGAGGTTCGGGCCTTGCTGCAACGCAGCGACATCCCGGCGAGCGCGCCCGTGCGGCGCGCCATCGGAGTCGCAGAAATCGCCGCGTTTCTAGAGGGTTCGCTCAGCCGCGACGAAGCGCTGGAGCGCGCGCAGGCGGCCACCCGGCAATATGCCAAGCGCCAGTACACATGGCTGCGGCACCAGCCTCCGGCGGACTGGCCACGCACCGATTCGACAGATATATCCAAACAACTCGCCAATTTCGCACGATTCTTATAATCTTTACGCTTGACACGTAGTTTTCATACGCATAGCAGCGCCATTCCCCAGCTGCTATTGCAGTGCGGAAAAACCAGAAGGAGACGTACAGTGACCGAGAAAAGCGGAGCAGACATCCTGATCGAGGCGTTCAACGACCTCGGTGTGGAAGTCATCTTCGGCTATCCGGGCGGCGCGGTACTTCCCATTTACGACGCGATTTTCCAGCAGTCGAAGATCAGGCACATTCTGGTCCGCCACGAGCAGGCGGCGACCCATGCGGCGGAAGGCTATGCCCGCGCCACCGGCAAGCCCGGCGTGGTGCTCGTCACCTCCGGACCCGGCGCGACCAACGCGGTCACCGGCATCACCGACGCGCTGATGGATTCGATCCCGATGGTCGTCATCACCGGACAGGTGCCGTCGCACCTGATCGGATCGGACGCCTTCCAGGAAGCCGACACGGTCGGGATCACGCGCCACTGCACCAAGCATAACTATCTGGTGAAGGATCCGGCGCAGCTGGGCAGCATCGTCCATGAGGCGTTCCATATCGCCACATCGGGCCGCCCCGGTCCGGTGGTGATCGACATCCCGAAGGACGTCCAGATCGCCACCGCGCGCTACAGCAAGCCCGGCCCGATCCAGCACAAGACCTATCGCCCGCAGGTCAAGGCCGACAAGGCGCTGATCGAGAGCGCGGTCGAGATGCTGGCGGCCGCCGAGCGTCCGGTGTTCTACACCGGCGGCGGCGTCATCAACTCGGGTCCGCAGGCGTCGCAGCTGCTGCGCGAACTGGCACGGATCACCGGCGCACCGGTCACCTCGACGCTGATGGGCCTTGGCGCCTTCCCGGCGTCGTCCGACCAGTGGCTGGGCATGCTGGGCATGCACGGCACCTATGAAGCCAATTACGCGATGAATCAGGCCGACCTGATCATCGCGATCGGGGCGCGGTTCGACGATCGCGTGACCGGGCGTCTCGATGCCTTCGCCCCGCATGCGCGCAAGATCCATATCGATATCGACCGCTCGTCGATGAACAAGACGGTGCGCGTCGATCTGCCGATCGTCGCCGATGTCGGCCACGCGCTGGAGGACATGGTCCGCATCTGGAAGGCGCGGCAGTATCCCAAGCCCGACCTGTCCGAATGGTGGCGGCGCATCGAGGGCTGGCGCGCGGTCAAGTGCCTCGACTTCCCCGAGGACAGCAACGAGATCATGCCGCAGCGCGCGATCCGTGCGCTGTGGGAGGCGACGCGCGATCAGGCACCGATCATCACGACCGAGGTCGGCCAGCACCAGATGTGGGCCGCGCAGCACTTCCACTTCGAAAGCCCCAACAAATGGCTGACGAGCGGCGGTCTCGGCACGATGGGCTATGGCCTGCCCGCCGCGATCGGCGCGCAGCTGGGCAACCCCAATGCGCTGGTGATCGACATCGCCGGCGAAGCCAGCATCCAGATGAACATCCAGGAGCTGGCGACCGCGACCCAGTACCGCCTGCCGGTCAAGATCTTCATCCTCAACAACGAGTATATGGGGATGGTGCGCCAGTGGCAGGAGCTGACCTATTCCAGCCGCTATTCCGAGAGTTATAGCGACGCCTTGCCGGACTTTGTG
>DATIGZ010000205.1:0-6220 GCA_035481255.1 Sphingomonas sp.
ATATTCTGGAAGGCGGTCAAGGCAACGACACGCTGCTGGGCGGCGACGGCGACGACGTGCTGCGCGGCCGTGCGGGTGCGGACGTGCTCAATGGCGGCGCCGGGAACGATACCGCGGACTTCACCGGCGCGGCACTGGGCGTGACGGTGACGCTGGGCTCGGCTGCCCTCAACGAGACGGTGACGTCGAGCGAAGGTGACCAGCTGACGGATATCGAGAACCTGACGGGTTCGATCTATTGGGACGTGCTGACCGGGAATGAAGTGGCGAACGTGCTGCTGGGCGGTGGCGGCAACGACACGCTGACCGGCAATGGCGGCGCGGACGTGCTGAACGGCGGCGCCGGCGCTGACCTGATGACGGGCGGCACCGAGGACGACATCTACTATGTCGACGACGCGGGCGACCAGGTGGTCGAGGCGGCCAATTCGGGCAACCGCGACGAGGTGCGATCGACCCTGTCGAGCATGCGGCTGGGCGATCATGTCGAGATGCTGACCTATGTGGGCGGCAGCAGCTTCTTCGCGATCGGCAACGATCAGGACAACAACATCATCGCCACCGCGGGCAGCGGCCACACCATCTATGGCATGGGCGGCGATGACGGCATCTTCTCCGGTGACGGCAACGACGCGCTGTACGGCGATGACGGCAGCGACGTGATCTATGCCGGTGGCGGCAACGACCGGCTGGAGGGCGGAGCGGGCGCCGACATCCTGCTCGGCATGACCGGCGACGATACCTATTATGTCGACCGCGCGGGCGAGGTGTTCGAGAGCGCGAACGAGGGCAACGACACCGTCGTCGCCGGGTTCGACTATACGCTGGATGCCAATGTCGAGAATCTCGTCCTGATCGGCGCGGCGACGCGCGGCACCGGCAACTGGCTGGGCAACGTCATCACCGGCAACATTCACGACAATTATCTGGATGGCGGCGCGGGCAACGACACGTTGAACGGCGGCGCAGGCAGCGACACGCTGGTCGGCGGCGACGGCGACGACACGCTGAACGGTGGCGACGGCAACGACCGTCTGCTGAGCGGTTCAGGCGCCGACGTCATGACCGGCGGCAGTGGGGATGACGAATATTGGGTGAGCGATGCGCGCGCGCAGATCGTCGAAACCAGTGGAAACGGCAACGACGCGCTGATTCTCGGCGTTTCGTACACGCTCGCCGCGGGGGTTTCGATCGAGCGCGTGAACATGAGCCTGCGCCCCGTGGGCCACGCGGCCAACGACCTGCCGATCAACTTCACCGGCAATGAGCTCGCCCAGCTCGTCGACGCCACGGACGGCGCCAATGTGATCCGCGGCGGCGGCGGCGGCGATACGATCCGGGCCTTCGGCGGTGACGACATCATCTATGGCGACGAGGGCAGCGACACGATCGACGGCGGCAGCGGCAACGACATCATCGAGGGCGGCGAAGGCAGCGACCTCCTCACCGGTGGAGCGGGCGTCGATATCCTGCGCGGCGGGATCGGCAACGACAATTACTATGTCGACCGCAATGGCGAGGTGTTCGAGAATGCCGGCGAAGGCATCGACTGGGTGTTCGCGAACCTGGCGGGCGGGATGTACACCCTGGACGCCAATGTCGAGAATCTGACGCTGCAGGGCACGACCTTCTACGGGGTCGGCAATGAGCTGAGCAACCAGATCACCGGCAGCGCATCGACCAACTGGCTGATGGGCGGAGACGGCGACGACTGGCTCAACGGCATGGGCGGCGACGACGTCCTCTATGGCGATGGCGGCGCGGACACCTTCGTGTTCGTGCGTGGCACCGGCGTGGACACGGTCGCCGACTTCCGCTCGGGCATCGACAAGCTCCATCTGTCGGGGTTCGGCTTTGCGGACTTCGCAGCGGTGCTGGCGGCGACGCAGGACGACGGCAACGGCAACAGCTTCATCGAACTGGGCGGCGGCGACCGCGTCGTGCTGCGCGGCGTGACCAAGGCGCAGCTGGCGAGCGGCGACGTCGTGTTCAGCGGCGGTGTGGCGACCGCGGCGCTGTTCGCGGCGGAAGCGGAGCCTGCGCCGGGGCTGACCGGCGAGTTCGAGCATCTGTTCGACAGCGGTCCCGAACTGGTGCGCATCGGCGTCACACCCGACGACGCCATGCTTACCCACACGCTGTTCTGAGGGCGGAGGGGCGTCGCCCCTCCCCTAACCCGCCGCTTTGCACAATGCGTCGGTCGCCAGCGCCACGCGCGATTCCGTGGTGGTGCGGTTCGAGGGATCGTTGCGCACGCCGCGCGTCTCGGTGTTGAAGGCGAGCAAGGTAGCGACGCCGCGGTCGGGGCACAGGCTGAGATAGGCGCGGAAGCCGTTCTGGTCGCCATTGTGGCCGATGATGCGGATGCCGTCGGCGCGGTCGACGAAGAAGCTCAGGCCGACCCGCGTGGTCGTGGCCATGCGCCCCTGCGAGAAATCATCGCCCGCGGGGAGCTGCGGCTGCCACATCTCCTCCAGCGAGGGGCGCTTGAGGATCAGGTCATAGTCCGCCTTCCGTACCGGATCGCCGAGAAGGAAGGCGGCGTACTTCGCCATATCGGGCATCGGGGCGTTGAGGCCGCCATTGGAGACCGTCACGCCGGTGTCGGCATCGAACGGTGCCGCCGTGCGCTTGCCGTCGCGGATGTAATAGCTGTGCGAGCGCTGGCGCAGCAGGTGCGGCGGGGTGCGGTCAAAATAGCTGGCGTGCATGCCGAGCGGGCGCAGGATGTTCTTGTCGATATAGACTTCGTAATCCTCGCCGGAGAGGCGCTCGATCACCTGTCCCAGATAGACGATGCCGGGGTTGGAGTAGCTGTAGCGGCTGCCGGGCCTGAACTGGACTTCGGTATAGGGAAGCATCGCCTTGAGCTGTTCCCAACTCGGCGGCTCGAACGGCTGCCAGTCCTTGTCGCGCCACGGCCAGGTGCCGTTTCGGAAGCCAGCGCTGTGGCTCATCAGCTGGCGGATCGTGATCGCGCCGGTGTCGCCGAACGGGTTGTGAACGCGGGCAAGCTCGGGGACGTACTTCACGACGGGGTCGTCGAGCTTGAGCAAGCCGCGGTCGCGCAGCTGCATGATCGCGATGCCGGTCATGGTCTTGGTGACCGAGGCCCAGTGATAGATGGTGTTCGCATCGACCGGGACATGCGCCTCGGCGTCCTGCTCGCCGAGATGGTCGGCGGCGAGGGTGCGGCCGTTGCGGATCAGGTAGAAGCTGCTGCCGGCGATGCTCGCGCGCTGAACCTCGGCGCGGTGGAGCTTGCGAAAATCATTCAACGCGCGGTCGAGGGGCGCGTCCTGTGCGGCGGCGGGGGCGGCGAGCAGGATGCAGGCAGCGATGTGGCGGAGCATGGCCCCCTTCCCCCTCAGGACGGTTTCAGCGTGGTGCGCGAAGCAGCGGCACTATCCACCGCTGCGCGGCTGTAGAGCAAGGGGAGCGTGTCGCCGGCGATCCACGGGCCATATTGGTCGCGATAATGCGGCGAGCGCGGGTCGATCGACTGCCCGGGGATGATCAGGATTCGCGAATTGTCCCAAGCGCCGACGTCGATCACCTGCTGGTAGCTCGATCCGCCGCCGACATTCCAGCCGGGGCCCGAGCCGAGCCAGCGCGCCATGACGGTGAAGCCGTCGCCGCCCGACCCCTGCCCCTCGATCGCCGGGAAGGCCTTGGCGATCGCGGGGATCGCCGAGAGCGGATGGCGGAGCTTGACCTGATGCAGCGTGCCCCAGCGCCACGCCGCAGGATCGGCTCCAAGCAACTGTCGCGCCGAAGCCCAGCCGGCGATGAGCGACGCATCGAGGATCGCGTCGCGCGCGCCCTGCGGATCGGCGCCAAGGCGGGCATCGGGCTTGGCGATCAGGCCGAGCAGGACCGACGGCGAAATCTCGGTGACGAGGTTCTTCGCGCGCTCGGGAACGATCGCGGCGACCATCCGCTTGCCAAGATCGCGCCAGACGATCTCGAACAAGGCGGCGGCTCCGCTGTCGGCATCGAGCCGGGCGTCCCAGCCCCGCAGCAGGTCGACCGCCGGCTTCGCGGCGGCAGAGGGCGTGCGAGGCAAGAGGCCGAGGAACTGCTGCGCCGGTTTGGACAAGGTGTCGTGCTGGAGCGCGACGCTGTCCGCGACGCTGTGCCTGGGCTGCGAGGCCAGCACTTCGGCGCAACGCTCGTAGCGATAGGGTTCGCGGAACGAGAAAGCAGGGATGCGGTCGCGCGGCCAGTCGGCGGGCAAGTTGTTCTGGTTGGCCGAGGCGAACCAGCCCTTGGCGGGGTTGTACTCGCTGGGGAGCGAGCTGAAGTTGCGCAGTCCGGCCCAATCATAGCGGCCATCGCCCGGAACCGGGAGCAACCCGTCGCCCGCCTTGCGAACCGGCGCGAACCCGATCACCTGCCAGCCGGTATTCCCGTTCGTATCGGCATAGTGGAAATTGGTCGGCGACGGGTGCAGCTCGAACGCCTTGCGCAGGCTGACCCAGTCCTTTGCGAGGTTGATCGCGATCATCGCGAAGGCATCCGCCGAACCGGGCTGCATCGCGACGGTGGCGAGAACGCTGGCGCGATGGCGAGCGGGATCATGGGCGATCACCGGACCCTGCACCGTATAACGCAGCGTCACCGTCTCGGCCGCGCCGCCCTTGACGGCAATCGTCTCCTCGACCTTTTCGAAGCGCTTCCAGCCGCCGGCGTGACGATATTGCTCTGAATCCTCTGGATTCAGCTCAAGAATGTACAGGTCGCTCTGATCGATATGGAAGTTGGTGCGGCCGAAAGCGAAGCGATCGGTATGGCCCTGCATGATGCCGGGCAGACCGGGCGAACCGCCGCCGATCACGTCGAGCCCGGGCGCGGTCAGATGCGCGACATGGCGCGGGCTGAACCCGCCGATGCCGAGATGGGGATCGTTGGCGAGGATCGGACGGCCCGTGGCGCTGCGCGACGGCGCGACCGTCCACGCATTGCTTCCCGCATTGGCGCGGGCGGCGGGCGCGGCGGGATCGGGCGCGGGCGGCTCACCGCCGAAGGGCAGACGGCCGATGCGAAGCACGCCGAGATCCGCGTCGGAGACCGCGGCGATATCGAGCCCTTCGGGCAGCTTCATCGTCCAGGCGGGGCGCAGCGGCGCGATGACGGCGTCGAAATCGAGCAGCCCGATCGCGGCGAGCTGAGCGCGGCGAACCTCGTCATCGGCATTGCCCTCATTCGCGTTGCGCGCGCGGATCAGGTCGAGCAGCTCCCATTTGAGCGGCGCGACCTTGAGGATGCCGTATTCGAGCGGGAGCAGCGCGGGATCGGCGGTCACCTCGTCGATCCGCGCGTTGATCCCGGCGACATAGGCACGGGCGCAGGCGAGCACGTCGGCGGGAACGCGGCGCAGTTCGGCATCGAGATCGCCGCGATAATGGAACAGGCGCGCCACCGCGTCGTGCTTCGCGAATTTGGGGCCGAACACCTCGGCAAGCCGGCCCAGCTCGCGCCGGTGCGCGAGATCGATCTGGAACAGCCGGTCGCGCGCGACGACATAGCCCTGTCCGAAAAAGGCGTCGGGGATCGACCCCGCGCGGATATGCGGGATGCCGTAGCGATCATCGACGATGTCGATGGGAGCGGAAAGGCCAGCGACCGTGCGGTTGCGGCCGGTGATCACCGGCGCGAGCCGCAGCGGGGTGCCGGTGGCGGGAAACGCGGCCAGCGCGGCGGTCGAGCCCAACAGAAAGCAACGACGGTTGAGCATCGACAGGTCCCCCACAGTGTCAGCATGAGGGCGAAAACTGGCGCTGCACTACGGCAGTGTCCATGCCGCAAGCGTTGGACGGCAATAGACCCGGGTTATGGGCATGAAACCTGCCGTAGCGGTCCCCGCCCCTCGCCACGAACCCGGCGATCGGCATCATGCGTCGCGCCCCGGCAGGGGTCGCCCCCTAGCGCGCCGGATCGGTCATCGACGGCGGATCGCTGGCGGGGAAGCTGTCGTCCAGGGCGTCATCCAGTTCCGCCTCCCGCTTGTTGCGGGCGATGCTGGCGTTCATCCGCGCGAGCTGTTCGGGCGTGGCATCCTTCTGATGCCGCGCCTTCCACTCCGCATAGGGCATGCCATAGATCGCCTGACGCGCGGTTTCCTTGTCGAGCTGGCCACGGCTTTCCTCCTCCAGCCAGTCGGCGAGACAGTTGCGGCAGAAACCGGCCAGCCCCATCAGTTCGATATTCTCGGCATCGG
>DATIGZ010000206.1:0-2962 GCA_035481255.1 Sphingomonas sp.
CTTCGATCAGCTCGAACAGCGGTAACGGCCTGCCGATCGGCCCGGACCCTCGCGCCGCCAGCAATCCCCATATCGCTATGATCCACGACCAGCGCGGCTATCTGCTGTGCGACGTCGATCCGGGGGCGTGGAATGTCAGCATGCGCGTGGTCGATCAGGCGCTCACGCCGGGCGGCAAGGTGAGCACCCTCGCCCGCTATCAGGTCAAGCCCGACCGCCCTGTCCTTTCGAAGCTCTAACCAAAGCCGCGCGGCCGTCCGCATGAGCCGTGAGGGAGGAAAAGAATGATCAACCGCAAGCTTGCCGCGATGGCGGCCATCCTGCTGCCGGCGATGCTCGCCGGGGCGAGCCACGCCGGGGACAAGGCCTATGGCGGCTATCTGACGCCGGGCGAGTTCGACGTGACCTCGGTGCTCGAACCCGCGCCGCGGCGCGGCGATCCGCGATACGATGCGGATCGAAAGATCTTTCGCGAGACCCGCCGCATGGCCGGATCGCCACGCTGGGCGCTGGCCACCAACGACGCCGACATGAGTCCGGCGGCGTTGCTGCGCGACTTCAGCTGCGCGGTGGGTGTCGAGCTGACCCCCGAAAACGCCCCCCGGCTTGTCGCCGTGGTCCGCCGGGCGGGAATCGACACGGCGCAACAGAGCCGCATCGCCAAGGAAGCGTTCAGGCGCGCGCGCCCCTTCACGATCGACAAGGGCGCCATCTGCCAGCCGCAGTCGGAGCTGTACGACCGCAAGGCGCAGCGGATGAGCTACGACTATCCGTCAGGCCACACCACCTGGGGCTGGACCTGGGCGCTCGTCCTGTCGTCCCTCGCGCCGGATCGCGCGCAGCAGATCCTTGAGCGCGGCCGCGCCTATGGCGACAGCCGGTTCGTCTGCGGCGCCCACAACGAAAGCGCGGTTGAAGCCGGCATGCTGTCCGCCACCGCGACGATGACGCTGGTGGCGAGCAAATCCGACTATCAGCGCGATCTTGCCGCGGCACGCGCCGAGCTCGCGGCCCTTCGCGCGGGCCCGCCGCATGCGCGGGACTGCGCGGCGGAATTCACGCTCCTGAAGCAGCGGGTCATGCCCCGGCTGGACAGGAAATCCTCGTCTCGCTGAGCCCCGCCCTTCACGGCAACCCCATGGCCGGATCGCGTTCATCGGCTACGGGAGCTGAGAGGCGCGACCGGCACCGGACGTGGCTCGTCACTGGCTGCTCGTCGGGGCTGGGCCGTGCTCTCGCTGAGACCTTGGTCGCGCGAGGCGAACGCCTGATCGCGACCGCTCGCGATCCCGATCAGCTGAAGGATCTGGCCGCGGCCAGCGATCGCGTCCGGGCCCTCAAGCTCGACGTGACCTCGCCGGAGGACATCGCGGCCGTCGCGGCCGCCGTCGCGGAATGCGGCGTCGATGTGCTGGTGAACAACGCGGGCTATGGCTTTCTGGCGGCATTCGAGGAGGCCGGCGAAGCGGACTACCGCGCGCAGTTCGAGACAAACCTGTTCGGCGTCATAGCGGTGACCAGGGCGATCCTGCCGGGAATGCGGTTGCGCGGCTCCGGCCATATCGTCAACATCGCCTCGGTCGGCGGGCTCGTCGGCAATCCCGGTTCCGCCTATTATTCCGCCTCCAAATTCGCGGTGGTGGGCCTGTCGGAATCGCTCGCGAAGGAGCTGAGCGAGTTCGGGATCAGGGTCTCGGTCATCGAACCCGGCGCGCTCCGTACCGATTGGGCCGGTCGCTCGCTGAGATCCTCCGCCCGTCGCGTCGCCGCGTATCGGACGGTCCATGAGCGCTTGCGCGAAATCTCCCGTTCGAGCGATCAGAGAAGTGGCGATCCCGCTCGCGCGGCACGCGCGATCGTCGCGGCTGTGGAGAGCGAGAATCCGCCGCTCCATCTGGTTCTCGGCGCCAGCGGCTTGGAACGCGTCCGGGAAAGAATCGCGTCGTTCGCGGCCGGGCTGAACGAATGGGAATTGGTGTCCGTCGGCATCGACTATGGACAGGAACCATCGGTCGAGACGGCGTCACCCGGGCAGGACATGTCCGGGCTGGTCGTAACGAACCAGTTCTGAATCGATCGGCTGCCCGGCCTGCGCCACGCGAAGGATGCGCACGCACGCCCCGCGGCGCGGGTCGCGCTAGAATTCTTCGGTTTGATTCAAAGTTTTGTGGTTGGTGGAGCTGAGGGGAATCGAACCCCTGACCTCTGCAGTGCGATTGCAGCGCTCTCCCATCTGAGCTACAGCCCCGCTCCACCCCGGCATAGCCGGAAGGCGGCCGCTCTAGCTTCACTGCGGCGCCGATGCAACGGCCCATATGCGCTTTTCGCGGGGCCGTTTCCCGCTGGACGGCGGATTGCTTCCCCTCGCCGCAATCCGCCTCGGTTTCACCGGAACAAATGCCCCGCCCGATCCTTCTTTCCGTCATGGGGGCGCGGGACGCCCCGCGCCCGGAATTCCCATGAAAGAGGAGGTTTTCCAATGGGCTACGAACCTTATCCGAACCACGGCAATGACGATGTCTGGGGTACGCGCGATCAGGACGCGGCGAACCGCTACGGCTATGGCTATGATCCCGACCGCGATCGCCGCCGCTCCAGCGCGCGCGAATATGTGGCGGCGGGTGAGTTCGATCGCGGACGCGAGTCCTGGCAGGGCCGCGACTATTATGGCTCGCGCTATGACCGCGGCGACAACCGCCCCGCTTACGGCCGCGATCGGGACGAACCGCGCGGCGATCGCGGCTATGGTGGTTTCCATGGCGCGTCCGGGGAGCGTGGCGCGCGCCGCGTCGAGCGCCCCGAAGGCTATGCCTATCAGGACCGCGATTTCTTCAGCCGCGCGGGCGACGAGGTCCGCTCATGGTTCGGTGACGAGGAAGCGGAACGCCGCCGCGCCGCCGACGCACGCTATGACGAACGTCAGGGCAATCGCTGGAACCGCGACGACGACTATCATGGCTGG
>DATIGZ010000207.1:0-4619 GCA_035481255.1 Sphingomonas sp.
TCAAGCTGCTCGGCAGCGTCGCGCATGGCGAACTCCCGCCGCTGCTCGCCGCCGCCGACGTGATGGCACTCGCCTCCTCCTCCGAAGGCCTCGCCAACGCATGGGTCGAGGCGCTGGCCAGCGGCACCCCGGTTGTCATCCCCGACGCCGGCGGCGCGGGTGAGGTGGTGACCTCCCCCCACGCGGGCCGAATCGCGGCACGCACCGCGCCGGCCTTCGCCGCCGCCATCCGGGAGCTGCTTGCCGCAGCGCCCGCGCGCGACGCGGTGCGCGCGACCGCGGCGCGGTTCACATGGGAAGCGAACACCGCCGCGCTGTACGATCACCTGTCCGGGCTGGCGGCTAGCGCTTCCTAGCCCATGCCGCGGCCTGCATGGCCGCCAGCTTCTCCAGATCACCGGTCGCCAGATTCATGTCGATCAGATGCAGTCCCCAATCGTCGAGCCGCTGCGGGCCGACCATCACGTCGCCCGGAATCGCATCGGTGCGCGCATCGTCAGGATCGGCGTCGAGCGTGATCGAAAGATAGCTCGCGCCGTCCTTCGCCACGCATTCGCCCGCGACCATGCCCGGCAGCTTGACGAACGGAGTCGTCACCGCCGCTCCGCCCTTGCTCCATTCGACCGGTTGGGCCGACCCCAGCAACGGCGTGGTCGGAAGATAGGCGTCGAGCACCGCCTTGCCTCCGCCGAGCGCCGCCGGATTGGTGCAGGCGACGGCCATCCCCGGTGCGGCGATGCGCGCGAAGCGGCTGTTCGCCGGGGGCGGCACATCGGCGCGGAAACTCACATAGCTGACGACGCATCCGGTCTCGGTTGCGGCCGTACAGGTGGGGATGGTCTTGAGCATGCCCGTGCGCTGGCCCGCCGCGACGTCCAGATTATAGCCGATCGGCATGATCGAGATGACCGGCTTCATCGCCGCGGGCTTGCCGTCCAGCTCACGCGCGGCAAGCTGGGTGAGCATCCGTGCGCCCTGACTATGTCCGATCAGCACGACGCCGCGGCCGTTATTGTCATGCTTCATATAGTCGTCGAAGGCGGCCTTGACGTCGGCATAGCCGAGCGCCGGATCGGCGGTGAGCGGCTTGCCCGCCATCACCTCGCGCAGTGCCTTGATCGTCACCTGCCGGTACATCGGCGCATAGACGCGGCACACGCCGCGGAAGCGCGCCGCCTGAATCATCGCGACGCGCCGTTCCGCCTCATCGATGCTGAGATCGCTGTTGGGCGCGTCGTCGCTCGACACGGTGGGGTAGACATAGAAGCAATCGAATTTCGGGTTTGCGGCGGGAACGAACTTCTCGATCTTTCGCGCGCCGTCGGGCGCGATCACGGTCGCGTCGAGATTGACGGTACAGGCATCGCTCCGCCCGGGCCGGCACAGCCAGTTGGCTGCTTGGCGATAGTCGGCGGGCGCCGCGGCGGCCTGAGCGGCGGCAAGCGCAATGACACTGGTCAGCATCCTCTTTCCCCTTCCCTCTGTTTGAAGGGATGATGCCAGAGGATCATACAAATTGGAAGATCGGGTATGGACCCGCCCGGTCAGTCCAGCGGATAGAGCGCGGCGGCGATCCACCGCAGCTCGGCGCGCAGCACGCCCCAGGCGCGCGCCGCCGCGCGGCTGTCCATCACCTCGATGCCGAAGGGCAACGCCGCCTCCAGCGCGGGCGGCGGGCGGCGCAGGCGGCTTCCGGTGCCGAGCAGCAGAAATTCGGGCGGCGGGTCCAGCGCCAGCAGAGGTGCCAGCGCTTCCGGAGTCAGCTCCTCCAGCGGCGGGGGCGCCCAGCCATCGGCGCGGTTCGGGGTGAGCGTCAGCCCCTCATACACGCCGTCATCGACGCGGAAGCCGCGCCCGGTGAAGCCCGACACCACCGGCCCCTCGATCCGGGACCGGTCCATCTTCATCAGGGCATGTCCTTGAAGCTGACCCGCTCGGCGCCATCGGCGCCCTTCGCCCCCGCGGCCTCCTTGGGCAGGAAGCTGTCGGGCCGCAACTTGAGCCACAGCAGGATCGCCGCCGAGACGTAAACCGACGAGAAGGTGCCGATCACGATGCCGAGCAGCATCGCTGCGGTGAAGCCGAAGATCACGTCCGGACCCAGCACCAGCAGGATCGTCAGCACGATACCGATCGACAGCGACGTCACGACCGTGCGCGACAGCGTCTCGTTGATGGAGAGGTTGAGCAGCTCCTCCATCTCCATCTTGCGGTATTTCCGCATATTCTCGCGGATGCGATCGTAGACGACGATCGTATCGTTCAGCGAGTAGCCGATGATCGTCAGCACCGCCGCGACGATGTTGAGGTCGAATTCGAGCTGGGTCAGCGCGAAGAAGCCGAGCGTCAGCGCGACGTCATGGAACAGCGCGAACAGCGCGCCCACGCCGAACTGCCATTCGAAGCGCACCCAGATGTAGAGCGCGATCGCCAGCATCGCCAGGCTGAGGCTGATCGCGCCGTTGCGGAACAGCTCCTCCGACACCTTGCCCGACACGCTCTGCGCGCCGCCGACCTGCGCGCCCGGATAGTTTTTGAGCAGCGCCGCGCGGATCGCGCTGGCCGCCTTGTTCGCGGCCTCCTCGCCCCCCTCGGGCAGCGGGGTGCGGATCGAATATTCGGTGGTGTCGGCAACCTGCTGCACCGTCGCCTCGCCCACGCCGAGCGCCTGAATGCGCTCGCCCAGCGTCGGGATATCGACATGCTGGGTGAAGGTGACGCGCGTCTGCTGTCCGCCGACGAAGTCGATGCCGAGGTTGAACCCCTTGATGAAGCAGAGCGCAATCGAGCCGATGATGAGCAGCATCGACAGCGCCATCGCCACGTTCCGGTATTTCAGGAACGCGATGTTGGTGTTGTCGGGTACGAGCTTGAGGGGACGCATGACCGGCCGCCTTTAAATGTTGATCGTCTTCGGGCGGTTGCGCTTCAGCCAGTCCGCGACGAGCAGACGGGTGAAGGTAACGCCGGTGAAGACCGAAGTGACGATGCCGATGGCGAGCACGACCGCGAAACCGCGGATCGGGCCGGAGCCGAACATGAACATGATCGCCGCCGAGATGACGTTGGTGATGTTCGCGTCGAAAATCGCGCGGCTGGCTTCCTTGTAGCCGAACTCGACCGCTGAGACCGCGGCACGGTTTCGAATACGCTGCTCCTCGCGGATGCGTTCGTTGATCAGCACGTTGGCGTCCACCGCGGCACCGATCGTCAGCACGAAGCCGGCGATACCGGGCAAGGTCAGCGTCGCGCCGAAAAAGGCCATGACGCCGAACACCATCACCGCGTTCACCAGCAGCGCGAGCGAGGTGTAGACCCCGAAACGCAGGTAGGTGAACAGCATGAACAGGATCAGCGCCACGGTGCCGATCACGCCGGCCAGAATGCCCTTCTCGATCGATTCCTGACCAAGCTCGGCCGAAACCGTGCGCTCCTCGACCACCTTGAGCGCTACGGGCAGCTTGCCCGAACGCAGCGCGATGGCGAGTTCGTTGGCGCTCTGGACGGTGAAGCCGCCCGAAATCTGCCCGCGGCCGCCCAGAATCGGTTCGTTGATGTTCGGCGCTGAAATGACCGACCCGTCGACGATGATGGCGAACGGCTTGCCGGTGTTCTCACGCGTCGTCTGGCCGAAACGGAACCCGCCCTGACTGTCGAAGGTGAAGCCGACCACGACCTGCTGGCTCTGATCGAACTCCTGCTTGGCGTCGATCAGCTGGTCGCCGCTGACGATCGTCTGCCGCTTGAGCGCGATCATCGGCTGCTGCCCTTCGCGCGTCGGGTAGGCGACGTACGGCAGGCCCGGAGGCGCACCGGGATAAGGCATCAATTCGCCGCCGATAGGCGCGCGGCCGGCGGCGATCTCCGCCGGATTGGCGGTGATATCGACGAGCTTGAACTCGAGCCGCGCGGTCTTGCCGAGCAATTGCTTGAGCGCCTCGGGATCCTTGAGGCCCGGCACTTCGACGAGGATGCGGCTGCGGCCTTCGAGCACGATGGTCGGCTCGAGCGTGCCCAGCGCGTTGATGCGGCGATCGACCACTTCGCGCGCGTCGGCCATCGCCTGCTTGACCGCCTGGTCGAGGCCGGCCTGAGTCTGGGTGACGATGAAGCGCGTCCCGTCGCGCACCTCGATCGTCCATTCGCGCTGGCCGGTCATCCCGGCGCCGCTGCCGGTCAGCTGAAGCAGACGCTCGCGCGCCGCGTCCACCTTGGCCACGTCGCGCACCATGAAGCTGATGGTGCCGTCGCGCATCGAAATCTCGCCGATATCGATGCGCGGATCCTGACGGCGGAACTCGGTCTCGATCTCGTCGCGCTTGGCCGAAAGCCGCGTCTTGGCGAGATCGGCGGTGTCCGCCTCAAGCAGGATCGAGCTGCCGCCCGCAAGGTCGAGGCCGAGGTTGATCGACGGCTGCGGGATCCAGCCCGGCCAGCGTTCGCGCATATTCTCGGGCACGAAGCTCGGGACGGCGAGCAGGAAGCAGACGGCGATCGACAGCCAGACCGCCCACACCTTCCACTTCGGGAAATCGAGCATGTTCAGTCGTTCGCCGGCTTGCCGCTGCCGAGCGGCTGGACTCCGACGATGGTCGCCTTGACCACCTTGACCTTCACGC